>JBKDZQ010000339.1:0-1772 GCA_047971325.1 Parahaliea sp. | reverse complement strand
TCCAGCTCTTCCATCAGCGACATGTTGAGGCCGAAGATGGTGCCCCCCTGGATCTGGGCGCGCACCGCATCCGGATTGGCGATGGTGCCGACATCACAGCCGGCGTCGATCTGCAGGATCTTCAGCTCGCCCTCGCGGCTGCATTCCACCCGCACCACCGCCGCCGCCGTACTGCCGTGGTGGGGACGGCCCTCACTGCCCCAGTTGGCGATGGCCAGGCCCATGCCCTGGCCGCGGGGCAGTGTCTGCCCCCAACCGGCGCGCTCGGCGACGATGCGCAACAGCCTGGCCCAGCCCTTGTCCGCCCAGGGTTCCAGCAGTTGCAGGCGGTAGGTCAATGGGTCGATGCCGGCGGCGGCGGCCAGCTCGTCAATGAAGGACTCCATGATGAAGGTGTTGACGTTGTAGCTCGGGCCCCGGTACGGGCCGGTCATGATATGCAGCGGCAGTATGGTCTGCTCGACCTGCAGCGCCGGTATCGCCTTGCCGGCCAGGTAGGCGGTGTCGTTGAGCACCCGCACGCCCTGACCGCGGCCCGCGTGACGCACCAGCAGGCCGGTCGGGTAGCCCTTGCTGTCCAGCCCAGCCTGCAGCCGGGCGCCGATCATCGCCCGGAAGCGCCCCTGGCGCATGGATTCCTCCCGCGACCAGATGGTGTGCACCGGCCGCCCGGGGAACTGCCGGGCCACGGCCACCACCATGCGTGTTTCGTCACCGAAGGCGCGCCGGCCAAAGCCACCCCCCACGAAGGTCTGGTGAACATAGACCTGATCCGGTGCCAGGCCGCTCTCCGAGGCGGCCACCAGGTGGGCCTGCTGGGTGTGCTGGGAGGGTATCCACAAATCGAGGCGTTTATCGGTGACCAGCGCGGTGCCGTTGAGCGGCTCCATGGTGACATGATCGGCGTAGCCGGTGAAATATTCCGCCACGACCGGTTTCTCCGCCGCCGCGATGCGGGCCGGGGCATCGCCCTCGGCGATGGTGATTTCGCCCGGCTCACGGACCGCCTGCATCACCGTCTCGCGGATCTGTGCATTGGAGCGCCAGCGGGCGCCGTCGCCCGGGTCCCACTCCAGCGGCAGCGCGTCCAGCGCCGTCCTGGCCTGCCAGTAGTGCTCGGCGATCACCGCCACCGCCGCCTGGGGCGCGGAGCCGCCGATGGGAAAGGGGGGATTCACCGGCAGCGGCTTGCGCGCTTCATCCGGGTCCACCACCACCACCGCCAGCACCCCGGGCATCTTCATGACCGCCTGCTTGTCGACCTTGACCAGGCGCCCCCCGTGCACCGGCGACTGCCGCAGCGCGGCGTAGACCTTGTCGGGCAGTTGCACGTCGATGCCGTAGACCGCCGAGCCGTTGACCAGCATCGGGTCCTGCAGCTTGGCCCGGGAGATGTGGGTCAGGGTCCGCCACTCGGAGCGCGGCTTGAGTTTGGGCTCCGCCGCCAGCCTCACCCGGGCGGCGGCCTCGGCGACCTCGCCGTAGCCTAGGCTGCGCCCGGATGGCTCGTGCGTGAGCTGGCTGTTGTCGGCCCTGACCTCGGCCACCGGCACGCCCCAACCCTGCGCGGCGGCGGTTTTCAGGCACTCGCGGGCGGTGGCGCCGACCAGCAGGGCGGTCTGGGTCCGGTCATCGCCGGTGGAGCGCCCGCTGAAATAGGCGATGCGCCCACCTACGGAGCTATAGACGTCGTTTTCCAGCAGGTCGCGACGGGTGTCGGCGTACTCGGTGCGTACCTTGTCCCAGTCGCCCTGCAGCTCCTCGTTCAGGGT
>JBKDZQ010000338.1:0-4026 GCA_047971325.1 Parahaliea sp. | reverse complement strand
TGGCCGTAACAGAACAGGAGCATGGCGTGCGTTCTGTAAGCGCCTGTGCCCTGTCAGCACTTCTAGCTGACGCACTGTATGAAATGGACAAAATTGTGGATGCCCGGAGTATTTTGGCCCCCAGGATTGATATGCTTAGATTTTCAGCGCCAGAATATATGTACCGAGGAGTTCTGAACTACGCTCGATTGCTTGCGTTGCTAGACTCTACACAGACCGCACTGGGCTACCTACAGAAAAACGAGGAGCAGCTCCACCACCGCCATTTAATTCGAGGTATGGCGTTGATGAAGGCAGAGAGAGTTCGGTTGCTAATATTAGCGGAAGACTATCGGCAGGCGGAATCGTTAATGCCTGAGTTTGATAGCCTACGTCATGCCTGCAATGACGCTTCTCCGGAGGCTCTCGAAATCGAAGTAGCATGGCAGCTATCGCGAGCCAGGCTATCTCTAATCAAGGGCGAAAACGACACAGTTTATGAAAACCTAGATGCGATTGATAGGGTTGCGAACCGATTCAATCGACCACGGCTTTCTATCGTAGGGGATCTGCTACGAGCAGTAGTATTACTTCAGAAAGGTGAGCAGGATGAGGCTGAGAGTGCACTTAAAAGCGCATTGTCAGCGGGCTTTAGTCGTGGAATGCGACGGTTATTTAAGGACGAAATACCAGTCGTGCAGCACATGATACAATCTCTGGATACATTGGCGAACCCAGAGCTCGAATCCTTTCGTAATAGCTTGTTTGTGTCGGAAGAAAATACACACATGACTGCTAACGAATCATTACCGTATGACTACACCAGAATTTCGACAGAACATCATGACAACATTCTAACTCGTCGCGAGCGAGACATCCTGGAACTTCTGGAAAAATCTATGCCCAACAAGCGGATAGCCAGCACACTTAATTTAAGCGTACATACTGTCAAGTGGAACCTGAAAAATATATTTGCCAAATTGGGAGTTACAAACCGCTACGATGCAATTACATCAGCCAGAAAGCTAAAGGTAGACAAAGCTACGCGCTAATGGAACCGGCTTCACCCAAAGACAAAAACTCACAGCAGGCGACCAGTTGGAGCCTGCAAATAAAACTGTGTAAACCGCCTATCATTGCATCCTGACAAGGTAAGAATGGCCACATGAACAAGAAAGAACTGGAAGCCTTCGCACGCGAGGCGGCGCTGAATGCTGAACTCAACGAGCACCTGGGCTACGACAGGCACCAGCCCTCCGGTAACGCCAACAGCCGCAACGGCTACACCAGCAAGACCCTGAAGACCGAGGATGGCTAATTCGAGCTGAACACGCGCCGTGACCTCGAGAGCAGCTTCGAGCCACAGCTGGTGAAGAAGGGCCAGACCCGCTTCACCTCCATGGACGACAAGATCCTGAGCCTCTACGCCAAGGGCATGACCACCCGGGAGATCGTCGCCACCTTCAAGGAGATGTACGACGCCGACATCTCGCCGACCCTGATTTCCAAGGTGACAGAGGCTGTCATCGGCCAGATCGTGGAATGGCAGTCGCGCCCCCTGGACCCGGTTTATCCGATCGTCTACCTGGACTGCATCGTGGTTAAAATCCGGCAGGACAAGCAGGTCATCAACAAGGCGATCTACCTGGCCTTGGGCGTCAATCTCGAAGGCCACAAGGAACTGCTGGGCATGTGGCTAACCGAGAACGAGGGCGCCTAGTTCTGACTGGGCGTCCTCACCGAGCTCTAGAATCGCGGCGTGAAGGACATTCTCATCGCTTGCGTGGATGGTTCCCTGACCCATTAGCGCGGCCTACCCGCAGGCACAGATCCAGCTCTGCATCGTCCACATGGTGCACACTCAATGAAGTGTCTTGTACCACCTGAACTCTACAGCGACCGGCACTGTTCTAACCCCCCCCCGGGAGGGCGGGGTTGGCGCGGGGAGCAAAGGGCTTGGCCGAAAACGGGGCGACAGCCAAAGACCGCTCTTTCGATAGCAGCGGCGTAGCGGTGCCCCGGCGGCGCGAGTTACGGGGTATACCAGATGGGCGAGGAGTAGGCTCGCTCCTGGATGGTAGGCGGGTGACCTGCGACAGGCTGCTGTTGCAGGGCCAGTGCGTCATAGAGCGAGTGGCGCGGGGTGGGAATCTGCAATACCCGGGCATAGTAGAAAGCGGCTTGGCCGGGCTCAAAATCCGGGTCTTCCCAAACCACAGCCAGTTCAGCCTCGCCAATGTCATTGCGATAGCGGGCCGTTTGCGGGTCGACGGTATTGCCCACCGGCGGGTAGCGGCCGTCATTACCCGGTTTGCGCCCGCCTGAAACTTTGACATCGTAGACCCGCTCTCGGGCCGTGCCCGCGGCATCCACCCAACCCTTGATGATCTGCAGGCGATCCAGGTTGACGCCCTCGGGATCGCGGGCGGCGAACAGCAGGAAGCGCGGTTTGCGCCCGCTGTCGGGGGCCTCGAGATGACCACCCATGGGCACACCACCGGCATAGCCCCGGGCGGCCAGGTCGGCCCGGGTGATGTCCGATGGCTGGAAGTCCCAGCCGCCGAAAAAGCGCAGCTGAATCCGCGGCCCACTGCTGGCGTAGACCTCCTTGCGCTGGAAGGCCGCGACAATGGCTGAGCGAGTGTTTTCCCGGGCCCATACCGCCGCCAGGCCCGAGGCGGACATATCCCAGCCGGTGGCGCCCTTCTGGCCGATCCGGGACTCGCTCTTGCGCTCGGGAACGGAGTCCAGCGCCATCTTGCCGTGGAAATTGTCCTCCTCGGCGGAGGCCAGGCCGGTGTGAGCGTCGGTGGAACCAATCATACCGAAGGCGTCGGGATTGACTCCCAGGGAGACGCCCAGCTCCAGTCCGCGCAGTAAACCACTGCGGGCATAGTCTCCAGGTGTAACCGTGGCTTGCTTGTCGGTGTCGGGTCGGGTATCCAGCAGGAAGCGATAGCTTTCAAATTCAGCAAATTCGTCGCCGGGCGACAGTATCGGGTGGGTCTCGGAATCGCCTTTTATCTGGGTCACTTCCGCCACCGGCTCCCAGCGCGAACGCGTTTTGGCATAGTCAGCGGTGATCGGCTGGCCCTTGCGATCCGTCAGGGCAAACATTTCGCCCTTGGAGAGGTTCATGTTGTGCGGGATGGCGACGAATTGCGCATCCACCTCTTTCGAGGTCTGTTCCAGCCATGCCCAAAGATCCTCCGGATCGGTGCTATCGATGGAGCTAAAGGGCAGAAAGCGCGTCGCCGTCGGCGCGCCCTGGTCCAGAAACACCACCCGATGCAGGTTGGCGGCGTCGGGGAGCGAAGACCACTCCCAGCCGACCAGGGCAGTGAACTCGCCGGGGGCATTATAGCGGTCGGCGGTCTCGACGATGTCCTTCCAGGGAGTCTCTCTTATCTCGTTGGAAAAGAGCCCCTCGGCGAGGACGCGCTTGCCGCCACTACCCTCCGCCAGCAGGGTTTCAAAAACCGTTTCCGGCCTTCCCTGTTCAATCCGCTGGAGGGCGAACCTGCCGAAGTTGGTATCCATGATCATCGGGTCGCGCTGATCGAGGCGCAGGGGCACCGCTGTCAATTCCGCGTGATCCGACACCACCAGAAAATCTAGCGGCGTGCCAATCTGCACGCGCGCACGGTGGTAGGGGTGGATAACCGGCAGCCCCTTGGCATAGCGATAGGCGGTATCGGGATCCGCCGAACGGTTCATGAACAGGTAGGCATCGACGGAATAGCTGGTGTGCAAATGGGTATCGCCCCACAACAACACAGTTTCTTCGCCCCTGACCAGCCAAGAGCAGAGCAGCAAAGCACATCCTGCCACCGAGGCTGTAAGGGCATTCCGATCAGCGAAGTTACCGCGATTCATCCAGAGCATGACTGTCTTCCTCTGCTGTTATTGGGCAGTTTTTTCCTGCTGTTCTTCTATAGGACGTCGCTGGCGAACTCACACCGCCGACCGCTGGCTCCCCAACGCCCAGTTGGGTTGCGGGAGCTCCAGTAGATCGACAATGATCTTGCGCGCTTCCCGGAATAGGCG
>JBKDZQ010000337.1:0-1694 GCA_047971325.1 Parahaliea sp. | reverse complement strand
AGGCAGGTCATGCAGTTGTCCATCAGGATCATAGCCTGGGTCAGGCACTTGTGGCAGAGCTGGGCACCCTCGGGGAAGGTGCTGGCGCCCGCGCCGTCGGCGCCGCTGTTGTCCCGGCCTTCGTACTCCGCCCGCTTTTCTTCGAGTATCTTGCGCTGGTGCCCGGACATCTCCGGCTCTTCGATCAGACCGATCTTCTTCATGTGGGTTTCCAGGCAGTCGCCGATCTCCGCCACCAGCGAGGGCATGAATTTTCCGCCCTTCTTGAAGTAACCGCCCTTGGGATCGAACACGGCCTTCATTTCCTCCGCCAGGAAGGTGCAGTCACCGCCCTTGCGGAACACGGCGGAGATCACCCGGGTCAGCGCCACCACCCACTGGAAGTTGTCCATGTTCTTGGAGTTGATGAACACCTCGAAGGGCCGGCGCTGCTCGTGATCGGTGCCCGGGTTGAGAATGATGTCGTTGATGGTGATGTACAGCGCGTGCTCCGATAGCGGCGTCTTGATCTTGTAGGTGGTGCCTTCCAGGGAACCGGGGCGGGCGACATTCTCGTCCATCTCCTGCACCGCCCTGGCCAGGTCCGCCTCGGAAGGGTTACGGGCATCCACCGGCGCCTTCTGCTCCGCCGTGACTACCTCATAGCCGACGATTTTCTTTTCCAGTTTCACAGTCATGATCAGAACTTCCCGTAATAGCCTTCTTTGAGCGCATCGAAGAGGTTGGCAGCGGTGTGCATCTCGCCGTCGTACTCCACCTGTTCGTTACCCTTGAATTCCACCGTGCTGCCGTCATCGAGGGTGAAGCGGTAGGTGGTGTTTTCCAGATCCTTCTCCTTCACCAGCACGCCCTGGAAAGCCTCCGGGTTGAAACGGAAGGTGGTGCAGCCCTTGAGGCCCCGCTCGTAGGCGTGCAGGTACACGTCCTTGAAGTCGTCGAAGGGAAAGTCGGTGGGCACGTTGATGGTCTTGGAGATGGAGGAGTCCACCCACTTCTGGGCGGCGGCCTGCACCTCCACGTGCTGCAGGGGCTTGATGTCCTCGGCGGTCAGGAAATAGGCGGGCAGGGCCTCCTCCAGCTTGTCGCTGTAGGGCATGGCGCGGGGATTGACCAGCTCGCGGTAGGCCAGCAGTTCGTAGGAGAACACGTCCACCTTCTCCTTGCTCTTCTTGCCCTCGCGTATCACGTTGCGGGCGTAGTGGTGGGCAAAGCTGGGCTCGATACCGTTGCTGGCGTTGTTGGCCAGCGACAGGGAGTTGGTGCCGGTGGGCGCGATGGAGCTGTGGTGGGTAAAGCGGCAGCCGGTTTCGGCCATCTCCGCGACCAGTTTCGGGTCCGCACCGGCCACGCGCTGCATGTAGCGGCTGTAGCGCGTGTGCAGCACCTTGCCCTTGACCCGGTCGCCCACGCTGTAGCCGTCCGCCTCCATCTGCGGGCGCAGGTAGAGCATGTGGGGAGTGACCTCGAACTCCTCCTCCATGATCGGCGCGGGCCCCTTTTCCTTCGCCAGTTCCACCCCGGTGCGCCAGCCCGCCAGTGCCATCTGCTTGCTCACCTCCTCGGTGAAGGCCAGGGAATCCTCGCTGCCGTAGGGCATGCAGAGCATGGTCATGGTCGATCCCAGGCCGAGGAAGCCCATGCCGTGGCGGCGCTTGCGGGTGATTTCGCCGCGCTGCTGCTCCAGCGGCAGGCCG
>JBKDZQ010000336.1:0-4308 GCA_047971325.1 Parahaliea sp. | reverse complement strand
GTCCCCAATGGCGCTTACCTTCCAGTTGTTTGATATCGAGCGAGTGGAAGTACTCAAAGGCCCGCAGGGCACACTGTACGGCAGAAACACCACCGGGGGAGCTGTTAAGTTCATCTCAAGTCAACCGGGTGACAGTGTGGAAGCAAACTTGAGGGTTGGCGTTGGAAATTACCATCGCAGAGAACTGGAAGGCGCCCTGTCAGGGCCTGTCAGTGAAAACGTCGGGGCCAGAATAGCCTGGACCTATAACAAGGCAGATGGTTTTCACAAGAATCGCCATACCGGTAACAGGATGGCGGATACCGATACCCAGGCTGGACGCCTGCTACTGGATTGGCAGCCGCACGGGAGTTTCTCGGCCCAGTTGAATCTCCACGGGGGAAAAACCGATACCACGAACGTGCCTTTCGAACACTCTGGACGACTCGATACGGGAGGAAACCCGTGCAACCCGCTGGAATCCAGATGCGTTGATGCGCTGGGTTATCGTGACGCAGACGGGGATCCCTACCAACACGATATCGATTTCGAAGGCCATACCAGAATCCGGAATTTCGGCGGTTCACTCAACCTCTCCGTAGATCTGGAGGATCTGCACCTGGTGTCGATCACCGCTTATGACGACTCCAGACGGGATCACCAGGAGGACGCCGATGCCTCGCCCAACAACGTACTCAATACCTACTGGGATGATGATAACGAGCAATTTTCCCAGGAAATCCGTCTAATCTCGAATTCCGATGACTTGAACTGGATTCTCGGCGCATTCTATTCCAGCGAAAGCAATGCAATATCCAATCAGTACGATTTTTTCCGGGGTTTTCGCGATGCAGTCGAGGCGGAAGACCCCGACCGCTATCCCGGGGGGTTTGACCCGGATGGTAGCAACGCCCTGGGTGTAACGCCCTTCTTCGTGGACCAGTCATTTTCCCAAAATGCCTATGGCACAGCGCTTTTCGGCAACATCCAATGGTGGGTGAGCAGTCTTGTGGAACTGGAAGTGGGTCTTCGCTATACCAGTGAAAAGCGAAAAATGCAGCAGACAACGTCGTTTGTGGAAGCGAATTTTGACGTCCCTTTGGTTCCCCACTACACGGACAGTACCGACTTCGACAACCTGTCATGGAAACTTGGCGTCAAATACAGTCCAAATGAAGACTTTATGTACTACGGCAGCATCAGCTCGGGCTTCAAGAGCGGGGGCTACAACGGTGCACTGGTATTTGACGTCAACGCCTTGAGACCTTTTCGTGAGGAAACGCTAACCAGCTACGAAGTGGGCATGAAGTCGACCCTTCTACACGGTCGCGCTCGCATGAACGCGGCAATTTTCTACTACAGCTATGACAACATGCAGCTCTTCACTTTTGACAGTGTTGGCGGCCTTCCCGTACAGGTTCTGGACAATGCAGGCGAATCAACTCTGTACGGACTGGATGCGGATATGGATATTCTATTGAGCGAGAATTTTGAAGCTAGGTTTGGCCTCGGGCTTTTGCATACAAAACTGGATGAATACGAAACCACGCTCACCGAAGGCGACCTGTCCGGAAATGATCTGGTCCTGTCCCCAAAGCTCAGTTTTAATTCCAGACTGCGCTATCAAAGAATGCTGGCCAGCGGCATAACACTGAGCGCCCAGACAGACGTCTCATACCAAAGCAAATCCTATTTTACGCCGGACAACAATCCTCTGTTATCACAGGAAAGTTACTGGCTATGGAATGCAAAAGTCGCTTACTCCAACCCGGGCAGGTCATGGGATATCTCGCTCTGGATCAAGAATATCAGTGACGAAGAATACTATGTGGAGACATACGATTTTTCGAGCAACGGCTGGGACCTGCTCCTGTACGGCACTCCCCGCACCTTCGGTGTCGATCTGGAATTCCATATGCAGTAGCGGTGGCAATCCGTGGACCGGATGGAATGCGCCTTAACTAAGCGCCACTGGGTATAGGGAGCCTCAATTGAACAGTAGCAGTACGGTAGACCCCGATACCATCAAGGAATCCCGCTACAGCTGGGTCGTGGTTTTGGTCCTGGTCCTCGTCTTCGTGACGGCGTTCCTGGACCGGCAGATTCTCAGCTTGCTGGTGGACCCGATCCGGGTCGATTTGAACATATCCGATTCGCAAGTTGGCCTGTTGCAGGGCTTTGCCTTTGCACTGTTCTACTCCTTCTGCATACTGCCTGCGGGCTGGTTGTGCGATCGTTACAACAGGCGCAACCTGTTGATCGCGGGCGTATTCCTCTGGACACTGATGACCATTGCCTGCGGACTGGCCGAAACCTACACGCAGCTGTTTCTCGCTCGCATGGGTGTGGGTATAGGAGAGGCCGTTCTCAGCCCGGTGGCATACTCCATAATATGTGATTACTTCCCCCGGCGGCGCTGGCCATTTGCGATCGGCGTCTATTCCATAGGTGGCGCACTCGGTGCGGGGCTCGCCTATATCTTCGGTGCGGGAGCGACCTCGGCGGCCATGTCCGTTGGGGATACACTGGCGGTGCCGGTGTTTGGAGAGCTACGCTCCTGGCAACTGCCCTTTATTATTGTCGGGGTACCGGGGCTGGCGGTCGTGTTCCTGTGCTTCGTCATTCGCGAGCCCGCCAGAGCACTCCGAACCACCGTCCTGGAGGCGCCAGTCAAACTTTGCAGATTCTTCGGCGACCGGGTCCGTCTGTCCATCTGCTACTGCCTGGGCATCGGTCTTCTCAACGCCATCAGCTATGCCAACTTTTCCTGGATTCCCACCTATTTCCGCCGGGTCCATGGCTGGGAGACAAGCACCACGGCGATATACCTCGGTGTCATCATGCTGGTTTTCGGCACCGCCGGGACTTTTTCCGGGGGCATGGTGGCGATGTGGCTGCAGAGGAAATACCAGGACGCCACGCTCCGGCTGGCCATGTGGATCAATATCCTGCTGGGCCCTCTCTGTATCCTGGCTGCCCTGGTGCCGAACCCCTGGGTATCGCTGCTGCTTTATGCACCGGTGACTTACATAATGACGTCTTTCGTCTCACTGGGTCCGACCTCGATACAGCTGGTCAGCCCCCCCTATTTACGCGGTCAGGTAACGGCCTTTGGCCTGCTTGGCGTCAATATCCTCGCGATTTCCCTCGGGCCTTCCTCGGTGGCCCTCCTCACCGATGTTGTCTACCGGGACGACACGATGATTGCCTACTCGCTGGCCACGGCCGGCGGTGGGCTGGCCGCCACCTCGACGCTATTCCTCTGGCTTGCCCTGCCCGCCTACCGACGTTCCCTGCTGGCCGCAAAAGCGTGGGGAGGAGGTATCTGATCTGCCTGCTCTGACAATGGCGCCCTATCCGGGCCCAGCGCTGGATCAGAGCTTGACGACAACTGATTTCAGTTCCGTATACTGCAACAGAGCCTCATAGCCGTTCTCCCGACCCCATCCTGACTGTTTATAGCCGCCGAAGGGGATGGCCATATCGGGAAGACCATGGCAGTTTACCCACACCAATCCGGCGCGGATGCGGGCGGCGAGGCGATGGGCCCGGCTGAGGTCGCGGGTCCAGATGCTGGCGGCGAGGCCGTAGCGACTGTCGTTGGCCAGCGCCACCACCTCCTCCTCCGAATCGAAGGGAAGGATGGCCAGCACCGGGCCAAAAATCTCTTCCCTGGCGATGCTCATGTGCTGGTCGACACCGCCAAACACCGCTGGGCGCAGAAAATACCCCGGCAGACTGGCCTCGCGTTCGCCACCGGCCAGCAGCGTTGCACCTTCCTCGACACCGCGTCTCACCATGTCCTGTACGCGCGCCAGATGCTTCGCGGAAATCAGCGGCCCCATGTCGGCCCGCTCGTCACTGCCCGCGCCCAGGCGCATGTCGCGGGCGATGCCGGCGACACCCTCGGCCAGTTGCTGGCACACTGCGCGCTGCACATAGAGCCGGGAGCCTGCCACACATACCTGCCCGGCATTGGAGAATATCGCCTGCGCGGCGCCGGTGATGGCCGCCGGCAGATCGGCATCTTCAAAAACGATAACCGGCGATTTACCACCGAGTTCAAGGGAGATTTTTTTCAGGTTGGCGCCGGCCGCAACCAGGATTTTCTGACCAACGGCGGTGGAGCCGGTGAAGGACACCTTGTCGACTCCGGCATGTGCAACCAGCCCGGCACCGACTTCCGCCCCCCCCAGTAGCAGGTTGAACACCCCCTGTGGCACACCGGCCTCTACCAGTATTTCTGCCAGACGGACTGCGGACAGCGGGGTTTCCCCGGCGGGCTTCAGGATGCAGCTACAGCCCACGGCCAGCGCCGGCGCCACTGTC
>JBKDZQ010000335.1:0-2256 GCA_047971325.1 Parahaliea sp. | reverse complement strand
GTATGCCGTCCTCGCCCTATGCCATTGACCGCGAATGGCGGGCGCTGGACGAGGGAGACCCCCGGGGGGTGTACCGCATCGTCCTGCACGAGGCCGGGGAGCTGTCCTGGCGACTGGAGGCGCTGCCCCTGCGGCGCCAGCTGCGTGACCGTGGCTGTCTCAGTCTGACCCTGGACTCGCTGGGGCTGCGCGGAGCCTCCCCGGGTGATGTGGCGGGCTGCTGGTAGGCGGCGGCGCGCTGTGCTTTATTCTTCCAGCTTCAGTTTCTGCAGGCGATAGCGCAGGCTGCGAAAGCTGATACCCAGCAGCCTGGCGGTGGCGGTCTTGTTCCAGCGGCACTGTTCCAGCGCGGTGCTGATGATCTGCCGCTCCACGTCCTCCAGGTAGCCTTCCAGGTCGCCGAGGGCGCCTTCGTAGTCGACGCTGCCAGGTACTGCGCCCACCTCCGCCTTGCCGGCGGCGCGGGCGGGGAACTGCAGGTCACCGGCGCCGATGTGGTGGCCGTCGCAGAGGGCCCAGGCGCGCTCCAGGATATTCTCCAGTTCCCGTACATTGCCGGGGAAGTCGTAGTTCTTCAGCGCCTGCATGGCGGCGCTGTCCAGTTGCGGCGAAACACCGGTCTCGCTGCCGATGCGCTGGGTGATGAACGTCACCAGTGTCGGCAGGTCTTCCAGCCGTTCGCGCAGGGGAGGCACGCGCACGTCGATGACATTGATGCGGTAGTAGAGATCGTTGCGGAAGCGGCCGGCGGCGACTTCCTCCGCCAGGTCGCGGTGGGTAGCGCTGAGGATCCGCACGTCCACTGCCTCTTCCTCGCTGGCACCTACCGGGCGCACAGCCTTTTCCTGGATGGCGCGCAACAGCTTGACCTGCATCGGCAAGGGCAGGTCGGCGACCTCGTCCAGGAACAGGGTGCCGCCTTCGGCGGCCTGGAACAGGCCCGGTTTGTCCCGGGTGGCGCCGGTAAAGCTGCCCCGCACGTGCCCGAACAGCTCGCTTTCCATCAGTTCGTGGGGAATGGCGCCGCAGTTCACCGCCACGAACGGCGCCGCGGCGCGCCCGCCGTTGCTGTGAATCAGCCGTGCCACCACTTCCTTGCCGCTGCCGGACTCACCGCGGATATGCACCGGGGCCTGGCTGCGCGCCAGCTTCAGGGCCTGGTTGCGCAGGCTGGCCTTGGCGGGGCAGTGGCCGGTCAACGGCGGCCCGCGGCCGGGCTGGGGGCCGGGTTCGGCGCTGGCGTCACCCTCCGCCCGGCGCAGGGCGTCTCTCACCAGGTTGCGCAGGCGCTCCAGCTCGATCGGCTTGCTGATAAAGTCGAAGGCACCCGCCTTGAGGGCGGAAATGGCGGTTTCCACACTGCCGTGGGCGGTGATCATGGCCACCGGCACCTGGGGATAGTCCCGCTGGATGGTTTCCACCAGGCCGATGCCGTTGCCGTCGGGCAGGCGCATGTCGGTCAGGCAGAGGTCGGGCGGGGTGTCCCGCAGGCGGCCCTCCGCCTCCTTCAGGGTGGCGGCGCTGACAGTGTTCAGACCCATGCGGCTAAGGGTGATATCCAGCAGTTCGCGGATATCGGGTTCATCGTCAACGATCAGTACAGTCTGGTTCATGCCGGTGCCGGCCATCTCCTGCGCTCTGGGCACATTACAGGGCGCGCTTGTTCAGGGCCACGCGGAAGCGGCTCTCACCGGGGCCGGTGGGCGCATAGGTGAGGGCAGCGTTATTGATCTCGCACAGCTCCTTGCAGAGGTACAGACCCATGCCACTGCCGGATTCCATGGTGGTGAAAAAGGGTTCGAACAGTTTGCCCCGGTCGGCGGGCGGGACGCCAGCACCTTCATCAACAATGTCGATAAAACACTGGGTGGTCTGGAAGTCCAGGGTCACTTCCACGCGTGCGCGCTCCGCTTCGACTGCCAGCAGGCTGTGACGCAGGGCGTTGTCCAGCAGGTTGCCCAGCACCCGGCGCAGGTTTTCCGGGTCGAATTCTACCAGCAGGTCGAGGTAGCTGCAGTCCACGGTGATGTCGGCCGGCCGATTGAGGCTGAGCAGGTACTCCTCCACAAAGCGGTCCAGCCACTCCGCCAGCAGCAGGTACTCGGGATGGGGCGGCTCCCGGCGGGAGATCTTCATCACGCTCTCCACGATTTCGTTCACCCGCACACTGTGGTGCTGGATGATGTCCGCCAGCCTGGCGTCGGCGGTGGACAACTGCGGGGACTCGCTGAGCAGTTGGGCGGCGTGGCTGATGGC
>JBKDZQ010000334.1:0-9609 GCA_047971325.1 Parahaliea sp. | reverse complement strand
GCGGTGCGCGAGCCCCGCGAACGCGGCCTGGTAGGCTAGACGTTCAACCTGGCCTTTGCGTTGCTGGGCGCCGCCCTCACCGCGCTGGCGGTGTCGGTACTGCTGGAATGGACCGGCATGGTGGCGGGCTGGTGGGACGGCGATCACGCCCGGCGCATGCTGCAGACGGAGCGGGGCTATATCGAGGCCATCGATGACTATCCCCCTCACGCCCCTGCGGCCGGTGGAGATCACCGAGCGCGCGCTGCTGGCGATGGACAGGGCCATCAACGGCGCGGGCCTGAGCGCCACCACCAGCCTCTACCTGGTGGCGGCGGTGAACACGCTCAAGCTGGTGGTGCTGCGCAGCACGCTGTCGCTGTTCGCCCTGCCGGGCTACCTGCTGGTGATCCTGGCCGCCTTCTTCGAGGGGCTGGTGGCGCGGGATATCCGTCGCTACACCGGCGGCCACGAGAGCTCCTATGTCTTCCACAAGGCCAAGCGCTGGATCATGCCCTCGGTGCTGCTGAGCATCACCGTGTACCTGCTGCTGCCTTTTTCCGTGGCGCCGGCGCTGGTGTTTGCGCCGACCATGCTGTTCGCCGGCCTGATGGTCTACATCGCCACCAGCCGCTTCAAGAAGTTTATCTAGGTCCGCCATGGCACTGATGAGTTCCGCACAACAGGCCGCGTTCAACAGCGCCAACAGCAGCGCCGGTGATGCCGGCAACGTGTACGCGCTGGTGGCCGGCTGCATGGTCACGGCGGCCTTTATCTGGTTTGCGTGGGTGGCGCTCAGCGCCTACCGCTCGCTACAGGGTTCCGGGGGCAGCATCCCGGACGCAAGCGCGAAGGTGGTTCGCGCTTCGGTCATCCTGCTCGTGGTGATCGCCATCGCGGCGACCTAGGGCAGGTTTTTTTCTCAATGGAGTAATGAGCAATGCAATACACAACGTTGGTTTCACAATCCGCGGCACTGGCGCGGCGCGGCATCGACCGGGCGAAGGGGTTTTATGGCCTGGCCGGTGCGGTGGTGTTTATGTGTTCACAACAGTCCCGTGCGGCCCTGCCAAGCATTGAAGACCCTTCTACGGCCAGCGGCGCTGGCACGGGGTTTATGTCGCAAATGCAGGGCTATGCCTACGATGCGGCGGTGTTCCTGGGCCTGATTCTGGCCTGTGCCGCGTTTTTCGCGGTGGCCAAGAACACGGTCAGCGCCTAGTCCGAGGTGCAGGACGGCAAGGGCACCTGGGGTTCGGTGGGTATCAACTTCGGGGCCGGCGCCATGCTGGTGGTGTTCATCATCTGGGGCATGACCAAGGCGGCAGAAGTGCTTTCCCAGGCACCCTGATGCGCCAGGCCCGCGCGGAGGTGGAGTTCATCCCGGACCGGCTCAACGAGGAGCCGGTCATCTTCCTCTCCATGACCCACTCGGAGATCAAGTACTCGGCGTTGCTGTCGCTGGCGCTGTGGATGCCCACCTGTACCCTGGTGGGCTTCCTGTGCGGTAGCGCGATCCTGGGCCTGGGGGCGTCCCTGGGCCTGGTGTTTGGCACCCTGTGGCTGCTGGGCAAGCGGCTGCGGGTGCTCAAGCGGGGCAAGCCCAGGCAGTACCACGCGCTGGCGATCCGCGCCTGGCTGGCGGATCACGGCCTGGGCAACACCGGCCTGATCCGCAGCAGCCAGGTGTGGGATATCAAGCGGCGCCCACCGCGACGATAACGACAGGCATGAGCCGATGAGCAGTACACGACAACGATCCAACAGCAAGGCACAACGGCAGGCAATACACAGTGAGTAACTACGACAGCCTGGTGCACGCCAGGGACATGACGATCCGGTGGCTGATCGGCGCCGTGGCGGTGCTGGCGCTGCTGTTGCTGGTGGCGCTGATCGGCTGGAGCCGGGCCCCGGCCTCGATCCGGCTGTACTACCCGCCGGACCTCAGTAAAGGGGCAGTGCAGACCATGGGGGATATTCCCAAGGTCACCGTCTACACCTTCGCCTTCTACATCTTCCAGCAACTGAACCGCTGGCCGGGCAGTGGCGAGAAGGACTATCACGCCCGCATTTACAGCCTGCGACCCTTCCTGACCCCGGCCTGCTACGAGGACCGGATGAGGGACCTGGAGACCCGCCGGCACGAGATTCGCGGCCGCCAGCGCTCGGTGTGGGAGATCCCCGGCCGGGGTTTTGACAACGAGCGGGTGCAGGTCGTGTCCGGCAGCAGCTGGGTGGTGGGGCTGGATCTGCACGTGCGCGAGACCTATCAGGGCGAGCGCATCAAGGACCGCCTGATCCACTACCCGCTGAAGGTGGTGGCCTACGACGTGGACCCGGAACTGAACCCCTGGGGACTGGCCATCGACTGCCTGGCCGACACACCCCGGGCAATACCCATTGGTACCGACGAGGAGGTGGGACCGTGATGACAATATCCCTTCGACAGGCAGCGCTGGCCCTGATGGTGGCGGCCCTTCTGGCCAGCAGCGCCAGCGCCGAAACCCTCACCTGGCGCAAGGTGCCGATCCGGGTGAACCTGGTGACGGGCGTGGAACAGACCCTGATCCTGCCGCAGGACGCGGCGGTGGGGCTGCCGCCGCTGTTGTCCAACGGCAATGTGTTCCGCACCCTGGCCACCGGCGGGGCGCTGTACTGGACGGCGCTGGAGCCCTTCGACACCGAGCGCATCCAGGTGCGCCTGGCCAGTGGGGAATTCCTGCTGTTCGATGTCAGCGCGCTCACCCTCAAGGTGCCGCCGGCGCAGGTGGAGACCCTGCAGGTGGTGATGGACCAAGAGCGCGCGTTCGAGGACGCCACCACCGAGCTGCCGCCCCGGGCCACTCTGTTCGAAATGATCCGCTACGCCGCCCAGTCCATCTACTCGCCGGCGCGGCTGGTGGCGCCGGTGCCGGGCGTGCGCCCGGTGCCGGTCGGCCTGTCGGGGGATTTCGGCCGGCTGTACGACGAAGGCCAAGCCGGGCTGATCATTCAGCCCTATAAAGCCTGGGCGGCGGGGGACTACTACGTGACCGCCTTCGTGGTCACCAACGAACGCCGGGAGCTGGTGACCCTGGACAACCGCCGGGTGCGGCACACGCCCCATGCCCAGCGCACCGGGGTCGACCCGCACTTCGTGGCCAGCGTGTTCTACCAGGCCACCCTGCCCGGGCGCGGGCAGGGCGACAACCGCACCACGCTGTTCATCGTGACCGACCGGCCCATCCGGTCGGTGATCCGGGAGGTGTAGCCATGCTGGCCCAGAACCGGATCGTGCAATTTGGCTCCATCGCCCTGCTGGCGGTGGTGGTGCTGGTGATCGTGGCCAATAGCGGCGGCAAGGTGCACACCACCGAACAGCCGATTGCGGTGGGCGGCGGCGAGGCGATGACACCGGAGATGGCGGCGGCCCTGCGCATCGAGGGGGACACCGAGGGCGACACGGTGCGCACCCTGATTGCCGAGGTCAAGAAGCTGCGGGACGAGTCCGACCGCCTGTCCAGCGAGAACAGCAAGCTGCGCACCAGCAACAGCGAGCTGAAGCAGATGGAGCGGCGCATCGGCAGCAACGTGGAAGCCGACATGGAAGTGGTGCGCGACCGGGTGCAGGCGCAACTGGATGCCAAGGTGGAGTCGCTGGAAGACCAGCTCCGCAGCCTGGAGGCGCGGGCGCAGCAGGTGCAGCGGGAGAACCGCTCCCGCTGGAGCAGCGTGGCTTCCAGCACCGCCAGTGCAACACCGGCGGCGCCGACGGGCGGGATCACCTGGGTGCAGCCGCTGGGGGGCGCGGTGCCGACCGGCGCTCCCGCCGCGCTCGGGGAGGGCGGCAGCGGTCTGCTGGGCTTTCTGGACAGCGCCCGCAACGGTGCCGACGACAAGCTGGAACTGGAGCGCCTGACCGGCCGCAAGGGCCAGCGCTACGGCGAGGCACAAGACCCGGTGCGGCCGGTCTACACCCTGCCGAAGAACGCCACGCTGGTGAACTCCACGGCCCTCACCGCGCTGGTGGGCCGGGTGCCCCTGGGCGGGCAGGTGACGGACCCCTACCTGTTCAAGGTGATCATCGGCCGGGACAACCTGGCGGCCAACGGCATCGAGGTGCCGGGTGTGTCCTACTCGGTGGCCAGCGGCCAGGCGGTGGGTGACTGGACCCTGGGCTGTGTGCGCGGGACGCTGTACTCGATGACCTTCGTGTTCGAGGACGGCACCATCCGCACGGTGCCGAAGGCGGACAGCATCTACGAGGGCGGTGGCGGCAGCACCAGCAGCAATACCCGGGCGATCGGCGAGCTGTCCGACGAGCTCGGCAATCCCTGCGTGGTGGGCCAGCGCATCACCAATGCCTACAGCTACCTGGCCCAGCGCATCGGCGTGGTCGGGGTGGCGGCGGCCGCCGAGGCCGCGGCCGCCAGCCAGACCACCCAGGCCACCTCGGTGGGTGGCGGCGGGGTGACCACCTCGACCACGGTGGACGGCTCCACCGGCGACTACGTGCTGGGGCGGACCCTCGCCGACGGTTCCCGGGAAGTGGCGAGCTGGCTCGATGCCCGCCAGTCCCAGCAGTTTGACGCGGTGTACGTGCCGCCGGGGGCTACCGTCGCCATCCATATCACCGAACAGATCGACATCGACTATGACCCGGCCGGCCGCAGGACCACCTACGCCGGCCTGGGCGCGGGAGGCTATCGTGCGCTGGATTGAACGGAACAGGAATATCACCCGGCGGATCGCGCCGCCCTCGCGGCGTTTTGCCCCGCTGGCCCTTGGCATCATCACGCTGGCCGGCTGCGCCAGCCAGGACAGCCTGATCCCGTCCACCGAGACCAAGATGGTGGATATCTACCGGGGGGCAATGAATGCCGTGGAGGGCGGCGCGGTGGACACCCTGCAGCCGGCGGCGATCTGCGCGGCGCTGGAACTGGACGAGAAGCCGGAGCACTGCCAGGAGAAGGTGGGGGAGCTGGTGGCGCGGGAATACCGCCGGCTGGACGAGACAGCACCGCCCGAGGCGGTGGATTACCTGCCCTACACCCGCACGGTGGACAACGAGCTGGAGAACCTGTTTCCCCGGCTGGCGAACCCGGACCTGGTGATCTACGTCTATCCCCACCTGGCGACCCGCACCCGGGCGCCGATTCCGGGCTACACCACGGTGCTGCCCCTTTACGAGCGGGTGGAATACCGCCTGCCCGGGGAATCCCTGCGGGTGACCCCGACCCGGGCCGACGCCCGCAAGGCCATTGCCGACGAGAACGCGCCGGCCACCGGCACGGTGGTGGGTGCGGTGGCGGCCCCTGTGGCGGAGGCCCGGCCATGAATGCGCGCCAGCCTATCACCGACAGCGAGGCACAGGCTTCCGCGTCGCCCGCCAGTGCGGAACAACCGTCGCTGGCCGCCGCCGAACCCGCCCCGGAGCCCATCACCCGCCGCCCGGTGAAGCGCCGCACCGAACAGGCCCTGTACCGGGGCGCCCGCTCCTTTGTCGACTTCCTGCCCTGGGTGGAATACCTGCCCGAGCACCAGGCCATGCTGCTGCAGGACGGGGTGTCGGTGGGCGCGGTGCTGGAGGTGACGCCCCTGGGTACCTCCGGCCGCACCGGGGACGCGTTGGCGGAGATCCGCGACACCCTGGAAGAGGCCCTGCAGGATTCCTTCGACGAAGACGACGCGGCGCCCTGGATACTGCAGACCTACACCTACGACGAACACGACCTGGACCGTCCGCTGCAGGCGCTGCGGGACTACGTTCGCCCCCACGCCCGGGGCAGCGACTACACCGAGGCCTACCTGGCAACCATGGCCCGCCACTACCGGGGCGTGGCCCGCCCCGGGGGGCTGTTCCACGACGAGGTGGTGACCAAAACGCCCTGGTCCGGCGCGGTGCGCCGCAACCTGATGGTGCTCTACCGCAAGTACGCCCGGCCCAGGAAGCGCCGCGCGGCGGAGGAGGCGGTCACCCGGGAACTGGCGCTGATGAACCTGAACGACGGGGTGGCCAAGCTGGGCTATGCCCTGGCCCCGGCCGGGGTGGGCCTGCGTCGCCTGGATGGCGTCGAGTTCCACAACTGGCTGCTGGAACTGTTCAACCCGCCCAACGAGCTGTTCGGCGGCGACCACAAGGCCTTCCTCGACAGCATCCGCCACCACCCGGAAGACGGCCTGCCCTACGGCAACCGCTTTGCCGAAAGCCTGTTCTACACCCACCCGCGCAGCGACCAGGACAACGCCTGCTGGTGGCTGGGGGAGGCGCCGGTGCGCTGCATCTCCATCGATGGCATCCGCCGCCGGCCGGCGGTGGGCCATGTCACCGGCGAGACCCGCCGGGGCGACGCCACCAACACCCTGCTGGACCTGCTGCCCGAGGGCAGTGTGTTCGTATCCACCCTGGTGGTGGTGCCCCAGGACAGCATGGAGGCGCACATCACCGCCATCAACGAGTCGGCCATTGGCGACAACAGCGAGACCGCCCAGGTGCGCCTCGACTGCCAGAGTGCCCGGGAGGTGATGGCGGCCCGGCACAAGTTCTACCGGGCGCAGTACGCGGTGTACGTGCGCGGCACCGACCTCACCGCCCTCAACGAGCGCACCACCGAGGTGCGCTCGCGCCTGCTGAACTACGGCTTCCGGGCGATCGCCGCGAAGGACGACTTCACCGCCCTGGATGCCTTCGTGCGCAACCTGCCGATGGTCTACGACCCGCACCTGGATGCGCGGGAGGGCTGGCGCGGTGCGCAGATCACCCTGGTGCAGCACATCGCCAACCTGTCCTGCTTCTTCGGCCGCACCCGCGGCACCGGCCATCCGGGCATGGCCCTGTTCAACCGCGGCGGCGAGCCGGTGTTTATCGATCCGCTGAACCAGGCCGACCGGCAGAAGAACGCCCACATGCTGGTGCTGGGGCCGCCCGGGGCCGGAAAGTCGGCCACCCTGGTCTCACTGCTGTCCCACGTGATGGCCATCCACCGGCCCCGGCTGTTCGTGATCGAGGCCGGCAACAGTTTCGGTTTGATGGGCCAGTGGTTTGCGAGCCTGGGCCTGTCGGTCAATCAGGTCTCGCTGAAGCCCGGTTCCGGGGTCACCCTGTCGCCCTTTCAGGATGCCCACCTGCTGCTGGCCAGACGCAACCTGGACCTGGAAGCGGAGGACGACAGGGACAGCGACGACGGCGACGATGAGCAGCGCGACGTGCTGGGGGAGATGGAAACGGTGGCGCTGCTGATGATCACCGGCGGTGAGGAGCGCGAGGCCAACGAGATCCGGCGCTCGGACCGGGCGATGATCCGCCGGGCCATCCTGCAGGCGGCGGAGGACACCGCGCAGCGGGGCACGCCGACCCGTACCGAGGATGTGCGCGATGCCTTCAACACGCTGGCGCTGTCCGCCGAGAGCGAGCGCGACGCCGACAAGCTGCGCGACATGGGCAAGGCCATCGACCTGTACTGCCTGGGCTTCAACGGCGAGGTGTTCAACCAGTCCGGCAGCGCCTGGCCGGAAGCCGATGTGACCATTATCGACCTGGCGACCTTCGCCCGGGAAGGCTACGAGGCGAACCTGGCGATTGCGGTGATCAGTTGCCTGAACATGATCAACAACATCGCCGAGCGCGACCAGTTCGAGGAGCGGGAGATCGTGGTGACCATCGACGAGGCCCACATCATCACCACCAACCCGCTGCTGGCGCCCTATCTGGTGAAGGTCGTCAAGATGTGGCGCAAGCTCGGCGCCTGGCTGTGGAGCGCCACCCAGAACATGGAGGACTACCCGGCGGCGGCCAAAAAGATGCTGAACATAGTGGAGTGGTGGCTGTGCCTGGTGATGCCCAAGGAAGAGATCGAGGCCCTGGCCCAGTTCCGCCAGGTGGACGCGGCCCAGCGCGAGATGCTGCTGTCGGTGAGCAAGGCCCCGGGCAAGTACACCGAGGGCGTGCTGATGGCGGAGGGCCAGGAGTTCGTGGTGCGCAACGTGCCGCCCTCGCTGATGCTGGCGCTGGCGCAGACCGAGAAGCACGAGAAGGCCCGGCGCAACGAGCTGATGCAGGAACACGGTATCAGCGAGCTGGAGGCGGCCATCGCGGTGGCGGCGGAGATCGACCGGGCCCGGGGGATTGCGGATGTGTAGCCGTTGCCTGTTGGCGCTGCTGCTGACCCTGTACAGCCTGCTTGCCCGCGCGAGCGAGCCCGCTGACCTGCGCGCGGCGGGCTTTGCCTGGGGTGGCAAGGCCTCGCCCCGGGAGGTGACGGTATTCACCGCCGGGGCCCTGCGGCCCATGGCCCACCTGGAGGCCGCCACCCGGGTCTATGTGCTGGCGCCGCTGGACGGTGTGCTGGACCCCCTGCGCTTTGCCAATCCCGGCAGCGAGGCCGCCGCCCGGGTCCAGTCCACTGCCCTGCTCAATTCCCCGGCCGGCCAGCAGGCCCTGGCCACCCTGCGCCGGCGGGCCAACGCCGCGGCGCTGGCCTGGCTGCTGGGCATCGATCGCCTGCCGGCGGTGCTGGTGTCGCCGGGCTATGTGGTCTACGGCGTGTACGACGTGCATGAGGCCCTGCAATGGATCGAGGAGCACCGCGATGCGCATGAACACCGTGATGAATAGCCGGTTCACCCTGCTGCTGGCCCTGTCCGCAGTGGCCCTGGCCGGCGAGGGCAGCAACAACAATAACGGCAGCAACGAACGCATCACCACCAGCGAACTGCTGGAATACGCCATGGACGAGGTCTGCATGGATTACCAGGTGATCGGCGGCTGCCTGTGGATGACCTGCACGCCCTACGGCTGCGAGTACGACTATTCTCTGCGGGTGCAGCACAACATTCCCGAGGTGCTGGTGCAGTCCTACCCCTTCGTGGGCATGCCGGGCTGGAGCGACAGCCCCTATCAGTTCGCCGGCAAGTCCTTCTCCCAGGACGGTGGCATGAGCGACGAGGGCGGCTCGACCCGGCGGGAGCAGGCGCTGAAGTTCAACAACGCGGATGTGGTGGGCTCGCCGGGCGTACTGACCTACATGACCCTGGCGAACCAGGACAACGACCCCGGGTTCTGCACGCCACTGACCTACCCGACGCCCTACTTTGTCAGCGTCCACGACCCCTTCTGGCGCAACCCCACGGTGGAGGGGGCGCTGGTGCTGCTCAACCCGGGCAGCAAGATCGGCGAGGGCGGCTCGCTGATGGCCTACCTGTTCCCGCGCATCGGCTTTGTGAACCAGGGGCACGAGTACAAGGCCTCGCTGGTGGGTGCGATCCGCGCCCTCGACATCGTGCGGCGGGACGACATCCAGCCCCATGTCTACCTGCCGATCGATACCTTCGCCAGCGACGAGCAGGGCCAGTGGCCGCCGGAGGAGGACGCCACCGTGCTCTGGCAGCAACTGACACCCACGGTGGAGGCGTGCAAGGAACTGCCGGACATCGACGACACAAAAAAAATCACGGACCCCTTCAGCGGGCGGATCAACCCGGTGTACGGCAACGTGTGGCACGTGTGGCGCAGCTACACCTGCTGCGAGCCCGCCGGCGCGACGTTGATCGCGGTTTTCTAGACGCTGTCGTCACAAGTTAAAGTAAATATGCAATACTGTACGCCAAGTCTTTGAAACCTGGGTATAGCGCATGTCTATTCATCACCGACAC
>JBKDZQ010000333.1:0-6378 GCA_047971325.1 Parahaliea sp. | reverse complement strand
ATGGCCGAAACCTTGTCGCCCATCAGGCGGATGGTGTCGGCCCGGGGGCCAATGAAAATAAAGCCGCTTTTTTCCACCTGATCGGCGAAGTTGGCGTTCTCTGCCAGGAAGCCGTAGCCGGGGTGGATGGCGGTGGCGTCGGTGATTTCGGCGGCGCTGATGAGGGCGGGTACGTTGAGGTAGCTTTCGCTGCTGGCCGCGGGGCCAATGCATACCGACTCGTCCGCCAGGCGCACATGCATCAGGTCCTTGTCGGCCTTGGAGTGCACCGCCACGGTCTTGATGTTCAGCTCCTTGCAGGCGCGCAACACGCGCAGGGCGATCTCCCCGCGGTTGGCAATCAGCACCTTATCCAATATGGGCATCTTATGGTCCTCTGTAACAGGGCGATGACGGGGCGGGCCCGCGCAGCATCAGACGATGGTGAACAGGGGCTGCTCGAATTCCACCGGCTCGCCGTTCTCCACCAGGATTTCACCAATGGTGCCGGACTTGTCGGCTTCGATCTGGTTCATCATTTTCATCGCCTCGACGATGCACAGCACATCGCCGGCCTTCACTGTCTGACCCGCCTCCACAAAGGGCGAGGCGGTGGGTGAGGGGGAGCGGTAGAAGGTGCCCACCATGGGTGAGGTGACCACATGCCCGGCGAGCGCCGGTGCGGCGTCCGGCTTGCTGTCGGTGGCGGGAGCGGGTGCCGCCGGTGCGACGGGTGCCGGGGCCGGGGGCGGCGCCATGGCGTAGCCGTGGGGCATCGCCAACATCGGCTGGCCGCTGTTGCGGCTGATGCGCACCGATTCCTCGCCCTCCTTGATTTCGATTTCGTCGATATTGGACTCTTCCAGCAATTCGATCAGTTTTTTGACTTTGCGAATGTCCATAGTGATGTGTATTCCCGTTTGCTTATTGGTGATGGAGTGTGGGTGATTGCTCAAACTCGGCGATGGCCGCCTGCAGGGCATATTCATAGCCCCGCGCGCCCAGTCCGCAGATAACACCGCGAGCCAGGTCGGAAAGGTAGGAGTGGTGGCGGAAGGATTCCCTGGCGTGCACGTTGGACAGGTGCACCTCGATAAAGGGGATGTCCACCGCCGCCAGGGCGTCGCGCAGGGCGATACTGGTGTGGGTGAAGGCCGCCGGGTTGATGATGATGAAATTGACCCCTTCCTGCCGCGATGCCTGGACTCGCTCGATGAGTTCATACTCGGCGTTGCTCTGCATGGACAGCAGGTGGTGGCCCTGTTCCCGGGCCAGGGTTTCCAGGCGCGCGTTGATGTCCGCCAGGGTAGTGCTGCCGTATACCGGGGGCTCGCGGGTGCCCAACAGGTTCAGGTTGGGGCCGTGCAGCACAAGAATACTGGCCATGCGAGTTGCTCTCCCGGAGCGGGGCGAATGTTCGAATTCTGGCGCAAAGATCGCCGCTTGTCCATATTTCCAGCAAAATTAGGGTCTTTTGTCGGGAGTTCGCTACCGAATAGGCTAATTTTGCCTGTTTTTAGGAATTTACAGCTACCCCGGCCACGTTGTCGGCATGTTCGGGAATAATCCCGGATAAAGCGGCCAAAAGCTCTAAAAATGGTATTTACATGCTGGTTATTGCCGGTTTTTTGGCGGAAGCCTGTTCCAGTGCTTCGAGTACCGTGCGCCGGGTCAGCAATTGTGGCAGGATGACCGGCTCCGCGGCCGGATCGGCGGGGTAGAGGATGTAGAACGGGATGCCGTTGCGGCCGTTCTGGCGCAGGAATTCGGCGATCTCCGGGTCGTAGTTGGTCCAGTCCGCCACCAGGTAGGTCACGTCACGGCTGTGAAAGGCATCTTGCACCTCATCGGTGTTCAGCACCGCCCGTTCATTGGCGAGGCAGGTAATGCACCAGTCGGCGGTGACATCCACAAACACCGCCTGGCCGGCGGCGCGGGATTGTGCCAGCACCAGTGGCGACCAGGACTGGGCGCCAGCGATGGGAGGGTCGGTGCGGGCTTTCGAGCTGGAGTCCGCCGGCCACAGGGCGAGGGCCGCGGCGAGGGCCAGACACCCCATTGCCGCTACCTGGCGCCACAACACCGCCTGCCACAGCCACAGGGCCAGGGCCAGGAGCAGGCCACCGAGCAGGGCGGCAGCCATGGTGTCGACCCCCGCCTGGCGCCCCGCCACCCACAGCAGCCAGATGGCGCTGGCGTAGAGGGGGAAGGCCAGTAACTGCCGGAAGGTCGCCATCCATGGACCCGGGCGGGGCAACAGGCGCCGGGCCAGGCCGCTGTAGCTCAGCAGCACCAGTGGCGCCGCCATGCCCACCCCGAGGGCAGTGAAGATCGACAGGCTGACCGCCGCCGGCTGGGTGATGGCAAAGCCCAGGGCGGTGCCCATTAGCGGGGCGGTGCAGGGGCTGGCCACCACCACCGCCAGCACACCGGTGAAGAAACTGCCGCTGTCGCCCCGGCGGGAGGCCAGGGAGGAGCCGCTGTTCATCAGGCCGGCACCCAGTTCCACCACCCCGGACAGGGCCAGGCCCATCGCCAGGAACAGGTAGGCCATGGCGATGACGAAGGTCGGGCTCTGCAGCTGGAAGCCCCAGCCGAGGGCGCGGCCGCCCTGCTGCAGGGTCATCAGCACCGTTGCCACCAGCAGGAAACTGGTGACCACGCCGGCGGCGTAAAACCAGCTCTGGCGGTGGTGAGCCTGTGGGTCGGTGCCAGCGAAGCTGAAGACCTTCAGCGACAGCACCGGAAAGACGCAGGGCATCAGATTGAGCAGGCTGCCGCCGAGCAGGGCGAGGGAGATCATCAGCAGCCATTTGCCGAAGGGGGCGGCCGGGGCCGTGCCGTCCGCGGCGGCCGGCGCTTCCTGGCCGGGGGGCGGCAGCTCGCCGACCGCTCCGGTGCCAAAGTCGACGGCAAAGCGCTGGGTGCGCGGCGGGTAGCACAGGCCGGCGTCGGCGCAGCCCTGGCTGGTCAGGGTGAGGGTGGCGGTGCCGGCCTGACGCGCAGTGTCTAGCGCGATATCCGCCTGATCGTAGTAGACACGGGTGTTGCCAAAAAACTCGTCCTGGTGCTCGACGGCCAGTGGGAAGTGCGCGGTGGTGGCTACCTCGCCGTCGGCATCGGTGAGGGTGAAGCGAAACTGGTGCTGGTACAGGTAGTAGCCGTCTTCAATTTGCCAGTAGACTCGCAGGCCGCCCTCGCGGGGCTCGATGGCCACCCGATAGGCCTGTTCGACCGGCAGGAACTCCGCTTGCGAGCTGTTGCCAAACGGATCCCCTCCCAGGTTCACGAACTGGGCGTGGCTGAAGCTGCTGGCCAGCAGCAGGAGGCTGGCGATAACCAGGCGCATACGGTCTCCCGGGGGTTGTCAGGTGCAATGGGCGTGGCAGAGTTTACCAGTGCCGCACCGGGCACCCAACGACGATCTGTTGGCGGGGCGGTGTTATAGTCTGACGCCGTGCCGCCACTTTGGTTTCATGGGCTCGCCCCCACAATATAGACGGGGCCGGCGGCATGGCAATGGCGAATCAACAGCGAAAGGACGATAGCGAGTGAAGAGATTTTCACCGGCAGTGGCCGGCCTGCTGGGGCTGGTATTGATGGGTGGACTGTTGCCAGCCCGCGCCGAGCTGGAGATCAGCGATGCCTGGGTGCGGGCACTGCCGCCGGTGCAGCGCAGTACCGCCGCCTACCTGACCCTGCGCAACAGCGGGCCGCAGGCCCTCGAGGTCAGCGGCGGCAGCGCGGCGCTGGCGCAGCGGGTGGAGATCCACCGCAGCGAGATGGCCGATGGCATGATGCGCATGCGGCAGGTGAGCAGTCTGCGCCTGGCGCCGGGGGAGACCCTGCAACTCGCCCCCGGTGGCGTACACTTGATGCTGCTCGGGCTGTCGCGCATGCCGGACGAGGGCGAGCAGCTTGAGCTGTGCCTGCAGGCCGGCGCCGCCGGGACTGCCTGCACCAGCGCCACGGTGCGTCGGGAAGCCGAGGCCCGGGCGCACCACCATCATTGAAACCGGGGACAGGAGTGCACGGGACGATGGACGACAACAAGGTAGCGACAGGCCCGGCCCTGGCCGGGCGCCTGGGTGACTGGCGATCCGGCATGGGTGAAGGCGGCAGGTGGAAGTGGCCGCTGGGACTGTTGCTGGCGTACCTGCTGGTTGCCCTGCTGCTGGGCATGTACTGGAGCATGTCCCCTGGCGGTTTCGACGTGTCCGACCAGGCCGCCCGGCTGGCGGCGGAGCAGGAGGGTAAGGTGGTGACCGGTTCCACCACCACCGCCGCCCTGGTCGGTGTCATGGAAACCCTGCTCGACAAACCCGGCGGCTTCCTCAAGAACGACCGTTTCCCGCCGGGACTGTGGCTGGACAACATCCCCAGCTGGGAGCAGGGCGTGCTGGTGCAGGCCCGCGACCTGTCCCGGGCCATGCGCGAACTGCACAGCCGCTCCCAGTCCCAGTCCACCGAGGACCCGGACCTGTCCCAGGCCGAGCCCCGTTTCAACTTCAACTCCGAAAGCTGGATTCTGCCCGCCTCCGAGTCGGAGTATCGCGAGGGTATCAAGTACATACGCGACTACCTGCACCGCCTGTCCGACGACGACGTTGCCGACGCCCAGTTCTACGCCCGCGCCGACAACCTGCGTGCCTGGCTGAGCTCCGTGGCCTCGCGCATGGGCAGCCTGTCCCAGCGGCTCAGCGCGAGCGTCGGCCAGCGCCGCCTGAATACCGACCTGGCCGGCGACGACAGCGCCCGGCAGTCCACCGCCGCACCGGGGGAAATGATTGTGCGCACCCCCTGGACGCAGATCGACGACGTGTTCTTCGAGGCCCGGGGCGCCTCCTGGGCCCTGATTCACTTCCTGAGGGCCGCGGAGATCGACTTTGCCGATGTGCTGAAGAAGAAAAACGCCCGGGTCAGCCTGCAACAGATCATCCGCGAGCTGGAGTCCACCCAGGACGCCGTCTGGAGCCCGATGATCCTCAATGGCACCGGCTTTGGCTTCCTGGCCAACCACTCGCTGGTGATGGCCAACTACCTGAGCCGGGCCAACGCGGCGGTGATCGATCTGCGGGATCTGCTGGCGCAGGGTTGAATACCGTGGACAAGCGCCAGGGTACCGAGCCCTGCGCTTATCGAGCGCCCGGCGAGACCTCTGTTTTCATTCTGTCCGCCGTCAACTTGAGTTCGATGGACGGGATATTTGCGAAGGCGGCGCCATCCTTAATAGCGGATTTTACGTTTTGGTTGCCAGCTCTCATAATTGTCCCAGTTGGGGAAAATAGTCAACTGAGCAGTTCTTTAAAAAATCTCTCTCTGTAAATACGGTTACTTTATATAGAGTCACATGATAAATAATCTTAGCCTCGATAATTATTATTGCATTCTCCTCATGAGTTGAAAACCTCTTTGGAATGAAAGCTGAAATAGGAGCGTCCACACATTGACTAAGTATTTCATTGATGCGGGTAGAAAGACCGGTAGCGGATTGCCCATAATGCAAGTGAAAATGGACTAAAACGCCACCCATTGTTAATGTCAGAACTAAGGATAAAATTTTGGATTTATACTTAATGACTGTATCCTAGGCTAATACAGAAAAGTGTGTAATCGGTATGAAAACTGTAAAAGCTGTTATCGATCCCAGAATTTTCTAGATGGCATTAAGATGATGTTGCTGGCCCTCCAGTTCTACGCCATATACTACAGGATGTTCATCCATAACCGCTTCACGGGCTGTGCGAAACTGCTCGCGAAGACTCAGAAAATCCTTGGCTCGTGCTATCGGGTATTTCCTCTTGTCAACACCAATACCCGATTGCAAATCGATTAACTTCAGGCGATTCATTGCCAGCGCTTGGTCAAAAAATTCCATCATGCTGGATTTTTCCATTTCCATAAATTCTATGGTAGTAGCACCGGGTGGTGCGTTATAAGATCCACTTAAACTTTCGACGGCGATTAATATTTTTTTAGGGTTAACGCCAGCTGAATGTATAAACTCTGCTGTATCAGCGGGCGACATCACATCATAAAACCCATAAACGTAACGCTCACTAGACAGCGAATTGGTGTAACTTGCATGTGCAAAAAAATATCACAACGAAACAGTATAAAAACTAAAAATCACAAGCATATTCTTCACGGCTCACTCCCTTTAGAAGGATTAACATGTGTAACACTGAGTCCGTCACTCCAAATAATCATAGACCGCGCCGAAATATAGTGCACGATAATTTTCTGGATAAAAGTGGAGCCAAAATTACGCGTTGCCCTAACCCATTTTTAACACCCCCACAAAAATCTCCCTATAAATCAACAGATTGCCGGTGTTGATGTGGGCAAGTGGCACTACATTCTGATCATTCTTGCACAGACTGCCCTCAGGCCACCATC
>JBKDZQ010000332.1:0-3125 GCA_047971325.1 Parahaliea sp. | reverse complement strand
GGTGCACTCTGTATGTGGCAAGACGCACCTTGGTGCGTAATCCACGATACCGGGAGGCAGACCCCTCCCGCAAATTACCACGGTGCCTGATGCAGAGTGCGTCAGGCCATGATGTCTGAGGGGTGTGCGCGGACTGAGGCCAGCGCAGCTTTTGCCCAGCCCTGCCAGCGGGGCTGGGTGAGCTGCGTGTCGCCAACATGAACGTAGAATACGGTTCGCCACCGTCAACACACCGATCACCTGCTCGCGTGATTTGATCTCGCGCTGAAGGCGGGCACTTCTTTGTACAGCGAGCTATCGAGTGCCCTGCCGTTCAGGCCCTGCTTGCCCATAATCTGACCCTCGATGAAAACGTCACTCTACACGGGGTCCAACGAACCCGGGGAAAGACAGTCCGATGGGCTATGAATCAGGACTACGAGGGGACGCTTGAAAATCTGTCCGGAAAGCAGTGGCCAGATTGCCACGCGCCGGTACCTGCACTGCACGGCGTGCCAGCAGTGTCATCAACTTGACAGTTGTCCCCGCGATTATTGACTAGGCTTGAGTCTTGGCTTCACGCTTTACCGTTAACAATAATGCACCTCAAGGAGTACTATCATGCACAGTGACGACACAGCGGCAATCGCCGAGCTGCACCAGGTTTTCGATCAGCAGCGCGCGGCCTATTTCAACAACCCCGACCCCACACTGGAAGAGCGGATCGAGCTGATCCAGCGCATACCCGCCATGATGCTGTCGCACCACGACCAGGTGGTCGAGGCGATGCACAGCGATTACGGCAACCACCCCGCGCTAACCACCACCATGTTCGATTTTCTGAACGTGCTGGAGCGGGCGCAACACGCGCTGGACAACCTTGAAAGCTGGATGCAGCCCGAAATGAAGGCGTTGCCGACTGCGCTTTATGGCAGCTCCACCGCTTACATTCGCCACCAGCCCAAGGGGGTGATTGGCAACCTTTCGGCCTGGAACTTCCCCTTTGATATCTCCATTGGCCCACTGGTGGACATGCTGGCCGCCGGCAACCGCATCATTATCAAACCCTCCGAACAGGTTCCCGCCTGCGGCGCACTGATGAAGGAAATGATTGCCAAAACCTTCGACCCCGAATGGGTTGCCGTGGTGACCGGCGGTATCGAGCTGGCCAGCCACTTCAGCACGCTGCGCTGGGATCACCTGCTGTACACCGGCAATACCCGTATCGGCCGGGAAGTGGCGCTCAAGGCCGCCGACAACCTGGTGCCCATCACCTTGGAGCTGGGCGGGAAAAACCCCACGGTATTTACCGAAAATGCGGTGAACGAGAGCAATATCAAAAACCTGCTACAAACCAAGTTCACCAAGAACGGCCAGGTCTGCATCAATATCGATCACATCTACGTTCCGTCTTCGCAACTGGATAACTTCCTGGGGCTGGTACGCAAGCAGATGGATGACTTGTTCGACGACTATACCAATGCCGATGACATGTGCGCTATCATCAACAAGCGCCAGTGGACCCGCCTGCAAAACATGGTCAAAGATGCCCGTGACCGGGACCCGGAGAGTCTGGTTGAATTTGGCTCGCCGGCGCATACCGACAGTGGCTGCCGCATGCCCTTTACGCTGGTGTGCAACCCTGCGCCCGATGCGCAGGTATCGCAAACCGAGATATTCGGGCCGATGTTGCCGGTATACAGTTATGACAACCTCGATGAGGTCATCGGCCGCATCCAGGGTGGTGAGCGGCCGTTGGGCGTCTATATGTATTCGGACGATTCGCAGAAGATAGAGCAGCTGCGCCGGCGCACCACCTCCGGTGGTTTTACCCTCAACTGCTGCTCCCTGCACGGGGCCCAGGCCAATATGGGCTTTGGTGGTATCGGCCACAGCGGCAACGGCAGACACCACGGCTACGCGGGATTCTGCGAATTCTCCAATCCCCGCAGCCATATAGAACTGGCGGAGGACGCCAGTATCGAGCCGTTGATGTCGCCGCATCGGGGCGTCACCGCGCAGCTGGTAGAGCAGGCGCTTGGCGGGGCGGGTAAATAAGCGATAGCGCGGTAAAATAATCCTGCGGGTTTTCACCCAAAGCCCGCAGGCAAAGACTGGCTGCCTATCTCGGGGAACCATACCATTAACCCGGCAAGCTTTTTTGTCAGGTTAATGCGGCGCTTAAAATACCAGGGTATCCGCATTTTGCCGCCAGTACTTTAAGGGCACGCGATCAAATGAACAGGATATCTATTGGATTGCCGGGTTAATCAATAAGTGTGTTGGATTCAGTAGCTATCGAAAATAAGGAGATTTTATGGATATCGTCCAGTCACTGAGGGAACTGATCGGTGAAGGCGCAGTGCTTGACGCATCCGAAGTCAGTACTCGCTCCGCCGGTTTCTTACGCCCCGATAGCCTGCAGGCCGCCGCTCTTGCCCGGCCCACCAGCACCGAGCAGGTCGCTCTGGTGCTGCGCTGGTGCAACGACCATGCCGTTAGCGTGGTCACCCAGGGCGGTCTCACCGGCCTGGTGCACGGTGCCGACGCCGGTCCCGAACAGGTCATTTTGTCAACCGAGCGCATGCGTGACATTGAATCCATTGATCCACAACAACGCTGCGCCACGGTCCAGGCCGGCGTCACCCTGCAAGCCCTGCAGGAGGAGGTAAAGGAACACGGCCTCATGTTCCCCCTCGATCTCGGTGCCCGCGGTACCGCCACCGTCGGCGGCAACGCCGCCACCAATGCCGGCGGCAATCGGGTCATCCGCTACGGCATGATGCGAGACATGGTGCTGGGCGTGGAAGCGGTGCTGGCGGACGGTACGGTGATCTCATCGCTCAACCAGTTGATCAAGAACAACGCCGGTTACGACCTCAAGCATCTGTTCATCGGATCCGAGGGCACCCTGGGCGTCATCACCCGGCTGGTCCTGCGCCTGCGCGAGCTACCGACCACCCGCAACATGGCGCTGGTGGGGCTGGAAAATTTCGATAATATGACGGCATTGCTCAAGCATATGGACCGCGAACTGGGGGGTAGCCTCACCGCTTTCGAGGCGATGTGGAACGAGTTCTACCGCCTGGTCACCACCGCGCCCGCCCGTGGCCGCCCGCCAATCCCCCAGGACTATCCCTATTACG
>JBKDZQ010000331.1:0-12015 GCA_047971325.1 Parahaliea sp. | reverse complement strand
CAATCGCCTGCTGCCCGAGGACAGCGCTGAGAAGATCGATATCAATGAATACCTCATCGAGGCCGAGGTGGTTGTCGAGTCAACGTTGATCGGGCGTACCATCGCCGACAACCGTCTGCGTGACCTGGAGGATCTGTTCCTGGTGGAAATCGTGCGCGACGAGCATCTGATTTCCCCGGTGGCCCCCAGCGAGTATATCGAGGCCGGCGACAAGCTGATCTTTTCCGGCGACATCAAGCAGGTGAGCGCTCTTGAAGCCCTCAATGGCTTGCAGTTGTTCGCAGTGGAAGAGGGGCTGCTGCGGGAGAACATGATGGAGGTGATCGTCATGCCCAACGCCAGCATCGAGGGCAAGACCATCAAGGAAAGCAGTTTCCGCTCGATGTTCGACGCCGCCGTGGTCGGCCTGCGACGGGGTGGCAAGCGCCTGTCGGGCAAGCTTGGCAATATTACCATCCAGGCGGGCGATAACCTGATGCTGGCCACCGGGCCGGACTTCCAGGACCGCAACAACCTCGGCAAGAACTTTGTTGTGATCGACGACGCTGTCAATGCCGCCAGTTCCACATCGCTGCAGAACTGGGTGGTTACGCTCGGGTTGTTTACCGTGGTGCTGCTGTCGGTGTTCGAGATTGTGCCGCTGATCAAGGGTCTGGCCCTGCTGCTGGTGGTCATGCTGGGGCTGGGGCTGGTGCGCGGCTCGGAACTGCGTCGGCGCTTTCCCTTCGAGATATGGCTGATTATCGGCTCGGCGCTGACCCTGTCCCAGGCCCTGTCCAACTCCGGGCTGGTCGAGTTGCTGGCGGAAGGACTGCATCACCAGCTGGAGGGCCTGGGCCCCTACGCTGCGCTGATAGGGGTGTATCTTGGCACCGTGCTGCTAACGGAAATGATGACCAACAATGCCGCCGCAGCGCTGAGCTTTCCCATCGCCTTCGGCCTGGCGGAGAGCTACGGTGTGAATGTCATGCCCTTTGTCATGGCCGTGGCCTATGGTGCCAGCGCCAGTTTCATTACCCCCTACGGCTACACCACCAACCTGATGGTACAGAACCTGGGCGGTTATTCCCTGCGGGACTATGTCCGGGCGGGGCTGCCCCTGTCGGTGGCTTACTCCACGACGGTGCTGCTGTTGTTGCCGCTGGTCTTTCCCTTCCACCCGGTGGCGCCCTGAGCGAAGTCCTGGGGTGTAAACATGGGCTTCATATTTACTTAATAAGAATCATTTGCAATTAAGAGCGAGTTCTATTACATTTCGTCTTGCAGACCCCCGGCAATACTACCGGATGCTGGGAATGCGGCAGCATTACGGGCGCCCCTTCGGGCGCCCGCTTTTTTTCCAGTACAATGAGCCGGCAGTCCGGCGTTTTCCACCACCGCTGTCGCCAGCGATGACAGGATACGAGCGGAACTTTGCACGGGCCCGGGCGTCAGTTGATGCCGATTGCGGGCGAAAAACATGCAGCTGCCGTGGACTACGGGTATTGCAGGGAAGGTGAGGATGTCTGTATTTGTGGGCGCGTGGTCCGGGCGCGCTCTGCTGCTTTGGTTGGTGGCGGCGCTGGCCGCCAACGCCGCCACCCAGACCGGGGCACCCTATGGCGAGCGTCTGCTGCGCAGCGGCGAGACTGCCGCTGACGCCCTTGATGACGGCGCCGGCCTGCCGGTCGCCGTGGCCGGTTATACCGTCGATCCAGCCTATGCGGCGCAACTGGAGGCACAACAGCGCGGGGGTGGACCCTACAACCCGGCGCTCACCGAAACCCTGGAGGCGCTGGCCCGCGGCCGCCAGTTGCAGGGTGACAGTGCCGGTGCCGAGGCCCTCTACAGCCGTGCCCTGCATGTGCTGCGTGTCAACGAGGGTCTGCACAGCGAACGCCAGCTGCCGGTGCTGCAAACCCTGATTGCCCTGTCCCGCCAGCGCGGGGATCTGGAGGCGCTGGATGATCGCTATGACTACCTCTATTTTCTGCAAAATGGAGGCCTGACACCGGCTGACGCGGCTGAGTTGCAGCAGCGCCTGAACTATTTCCGCTGGCAGCGGGAGGCCCTGCGCCTGGGTCTGGATGCCGGGCGCGGCCTGCGCCGCCTGCTGCAGTTGTTCGATGAGAATGAGGACCTGCTGGAGCAACTGTCCGTCTCTGACGGCGCTTTCGATACCGGGCAGCGCTGGTTGGTGGTGGAGAGCCAGCTGCGCAATTTCTATCTGCTGCAGAGCCTGCTGCCTGAGCCTCCCGACCTGCGAACCCAAATGACGGTCCACGCCCATGTGATGCGGCCGACCGCTGAACTGGACCCGCAATACCAGCGTCTGGAACAGCAGCGTCGCAACGGTATGCTGCAGGGCGCGCAGTGGATACAGGACTTTATCGACAGTCTGCCCGAAGGCGACCCCGCCGCCTGGTCGGCGCGCCTGGCGCTGGGCGACTGGTTCCAGTGGCACGGCCACAGCCGCCGCGCAGCCACGCTCTACCGCGACCTGTATCGAGACCTGGAGGCGGCGGGAGAACAGGAGCACCTGGCCCGCTGGTTTGGCGAGGCGCGGGAGCTGCCCGACAACGGCGTGTTTTTCCAGCCCCTGGCCGCGGGTGAAAGTGCGGCAGGCCCGGTGACCTTGCGCTTCAGGATCAGCGCCGGTGGCCGGGTGCAGGAAGTGGAAACGGTCGCGGTGCCGTCGGACGCGCACAAAGTGCTGACAAATCTGCGGCGGGAACTCTATGCCATGTGGTTCCGGCCGCGTTTCGACGCCAGTGGCGAGGCGGTGGCCAGCGTGGTGGAGCGCGGCTATGAGTGGCTGCCTCTCAGGCGTTCTCGATGACCATGATGGCGCCGCGGGCCTCGACGGTGTCGTGAGTGCGCCATTCCACCAGATCCGCGCAGTGGCGCTCGATGCAGCGTTCCGCCATTTCCAGGAAGGTCGAGCGCTCCGGGTCGGCAATGTAGATATGCTTGACACCGGCCTTGACAGCGCGATTAACCATATTGTAAACCGGGTTGACCAACTCGTCCCAGAAGCAGATATCGGCGGCGATCAGCATGTCGTACTGCTGGAGCTGCCGGGCGCTCAACTTCTCGAAGCGCTGTACCAGGGGGCGGGTCTGCACGCCGTTGAGGGTTGCCACTGCGCAGAGAAAGGGGAAAACATCCGGGTCGGCGTCCATCGAGGTGACTTCGGCACCGAGCTGCCTGGCGCACCAGATGCCGCCGATGCCCCAGCCGCAGCCCACATCAACGACGCTGCGGCAGTGCTGTGGCGGGTGTTTTTTCAGGTAGTCGATCAGCAGCGCGCTGGATTTCCAGAATTTGTTGCCGTGGATGGAGGGGTAGGTACCCTGGCGCCGCACGCGACGAATGGCAGGATGGCTGCCGGTGGGAATGGAAACGCCGCGAAATGTTCGCGCCAACACCGGTTTTGCTCGGCTCACTCGAGGTTCCTTATGCCAGATTTTGCTAGTGCGGTAGCAAGCATTGTGGCATTTTGCGAGGTGGGAGTGCCACCCGCGCCTCCCGGTGAAGGCAAAACCCGCTATTATGCGCCAACAGGCAGTACACGGACAGATCCGCCGCCGGCTGGGGGAGCCGGGCCAGGAGTGAACCGGGCATGGCTACAAGGATGAGACCACAGGTAGCGTTGTTCCTCAAAAATCGACCGCGGCAGGCGCGTGCCAAACGCACCTGCGACAATATCCTGTCGGCGGCCGCGGCGCTGCTGGTGGAAGTGGGGGTGGAGCGCATATCCACCAACCTGATTGCGGAGCGGGCGGGAATAACGGTGCCCGCTCTCTATCGCTATTTCCCCAATAAATATGCCGTGCTCTATGCCCTGGGTGCGGACCTGATGGACCGTCAGAGTGCCATATTCGAGCAGTGGTACGAGTATCACCTCGACACCAGCGGAGTAGCGGTCCTGCTGGACAATATTCACAGCGTACTGATGGAAACCTACGCCATCACCCGCGATCAGGTCGGGGGTCGTGAGATTACCCAGGCCCTGCGTGCGGTCCAGCCCCTGCAGGGCCTGCCGCGGGAGTCGCATCAACTGATGTCGACGCGCTTTGCGGCGCGCCTGTCGTTAGTGATCGGAAGCCAGGTGGTGGATGGTGGTGCCATGCTGGCGCACGCGCGGCTGTCGGTGGCAACCTGCTATGCACTGGTGGAGATGGCACTGGCGGATACCCGGGAGGACGCCGAGCTCATCCTGCGCCAGGGGGGGCGCATGATGGCCCTGTACTGGCGGGATGTCCTGGCCGAAGGGGTTGGCAGTGTGGAGCCGGAGGCGGCGGAGGACTAGGCGCGCCGCGCGGGTTCAGTTGCCGGTCGTCACGTCTTCCGCCTGGGGCCCCTTGGCGCTGTCGACAACCACGAAACTCACGCGCTGACCTTCGCGCAGGACGCGGTGGCCATCGCCACGAATGTGGCGAAAGTGCACGAAGATTTCATCGCCGTTTTCCCGGACGATAAAGCCAAAGCCCTTGGCGATGTTGAACCATTTGACGGTGCCCTGTTCACGCCCGGTGCTGGCCACCTGCGGCCGGGCCGGGGTGGTATTGGCCGGGGCGGGACGGCTGGTCGCCAGCGCGGTGGTGGCGGTGGCGACGGCGAAGCAGCCCAGCAACAGCAGGTCGGGCAGGTCTTCGCCCTTGAGCAGGGTGGCGGCGGAACTGGCGACCAGCGCAATGATCAGGCTGATGGCGAGTTTGCTGGTAAGGGTCATGCGAATACTCTTGGTTGATGCTTGTTGGTCTCTGATGGCAAGCGGTGTGCCTCCCGGCAGGTACCGCGCCGCGTGCCGTGTTCGCGGGTGCTGGCAGCAAAAACATGATTGTCTGGCAGCATGCTGCCCCTCCACTGGTTAAAGGAGCGAGCGCCGGAGATGACACGGCTTCCCGACAGGGTCCGCCGCGGCATGTCCCCCAGGGCGAAGCCGTGTTGCGGTCTACGCTATAGCTTTAGTACGTCTTCGGCCTGCAGGCCCTTGGGGCCCTCGACCAGTTTGAAGTCAACTGCCTGACCTTCGTTGAGTGTGCGATAGCCATCACCCTGGATGGAGCGGATATGGACGAATACATCGTCGTCATTTTCCTCCCGGGTGATAAAGCCAAATCCCTTGGCATTGTTGAACCACTTCACTGTGCCATGGACGCGTTCATTCATAACCGCTTTCCTCGGTTTGCCGCCTGTTATTATCCACGACCACCATGGGGGTGGTCGGGTGTCAAATCCTGTACGACCGAAGTCGATGACGGCGCCCCGGTGCGGGCGCCGCTTACATGTTCGCCATGCGCTGCCGCTGGTCCCTGAGTTTGGCCAGTGACAGTTGCAGGGCCTGCTGTTTTTCCCGTTCCTTTGCCACTACGGCCTCGGGGGCTCTGGCGGTGAAGGCTGCGTTATTCAGTTTGCCTTCGATCCGCGCCAGCTCTTTTCCCTGTTTGTCGATTTCCCGGTCGAGGCGCTGCAGCTCCGTCTCCCGGTCGATCAGGTCGGCCATGGGGACCAGAATCTCCAGCTCGCCCACCAGTGCCGTGGCTGCGACCGGTGCTTCCTCGCCACGGGCCAGAAAGTGGATGCTTTCCAGTCTCGCCAGTTTCTTCAGGGCGCTGGCATGGGTTTCCAGTCTGGATTTATCGCTCTCATCGCCGTTCCTGAACAGTATCACCAGGCTTTTTCCGGGCGGGATGTTCATCTCGCCGCGAATGTTGCGCACCCCTACGATGACGCCTTTGAGCCATTCTATATCCGCGTTTGCGGAACTGTCCACGCCCGAGGAATCACCGGCGGGGTAGGCTTGCAGCATGATGGTGGCGCCGGACTTGCCGGCCAGGGGCGCCACCTGCTGCCAGATTTCCTCGGTGATGAAGGGCATGAAAGGGTGCAGCAGGCGCAGGGCGGCCTCCAGCACCCGAACCAGGGTGCGGCGGGTGCCGCGTTTGGCGGCGGCGGGGGCTTCGTCGTCCCACAGCACCGGCTTGGACAGCTCCAGGTACCAGTCGCAGTACTCGTTCCAGAAGAATTCGTAGAGCGCCTGGGAGGCGTGGTCGAAGCGGTAGGATTCGATGGCCTTGGCCACCGCGGCCTCGGTTTTTTGCAACTCGCCGACAATCCAGCGGTCAGCCAGGCCCAGTGTCACCTCGGCGCTGCCGCGCTGGTCGCAGTCCTGGCCCTCGCAGTTCATCAGCACATAGCAGGCGGCATTCCAGATCTTGTTGCAGAAATTGCGGAAGCCCTCGATGCGGCCGATGTCGAAACGGATGTCGCGCCCGGTGGAGGCCAGGGAATAGTAGGTGTAGCGCAGGGCGTCGGTGCCGTAGGCGGCGATGCCCTGCGGGAACTGTCTGCGAGTGGCCTTCTCGATCTTCGCCGCCAGTTGCGGCTGCATCATGCCTGAGGTGCGCTTGGCCACCAGCGCCTCCAGGTCGATGCCGTCGATCAGGTCGATGGGGTCCAGCACGTTGCCCTTGGACTTGGACATCTTCTGGCCCTCGGCGTCCCGCACCAGACCGTGCACGTACACCGTGTGAAAGGGCACTTCCCGGCGAAAGTGCAGGGTCATCATGATCATCCGGGCCACCCAGAAGAAGATGATGTCGAAGCCGGTCACCAGCACCGAACTGGGGTGGAAGGTGGCGAGTTCCGGGGTTTCCTGGGGCCAGCCCAGGGTGGAGAAGGTCCACAGGGCGGAGCTGAACCAGGTGTCCAGTACGTCCTCGTCCTGGCGCAGGGCGAGGTCCTCAGCCAGGCCGTGATCGGCCCGCACCGCGGCCTCGCTCTCGCCGACGTAGATGTTACCGGCCCCGTCGTACCAGGCGGGAATGCGGTGGCCCCACCACAACTGGCGACTGATGCACCAGTCCTGGATGTCGCGCATCCAGGCGAAGTAGGTGTTTTCCCACTGCCTGGGGACAAACTGGATACTGCCATTTTCAACGGCTTCGATGGCCGGTTTGGCCAGGGTTTTGGCGTCCACGTACCACTGGTCGGTGAGGTAGGGTTCGATGACCACGCCGGAGCGGTCGCCCCGGGGCACTTTCAGGGTGTGGGGCTCGATCTTCTCCACCAGTCCCAGGGCCTGCAGGTCCTCCACCACCCGCTGGCGGGCCTCGAAGCGGTCCAGGCCACGGTAGCGCTCGGGCACACTGTCGTTGAGGCCGGCGTCGTCGGTGAAGATGTTGATCAGCGGCAACCGGTGGCGCTGGCCCACCTCGTAGTCATTGAAGTCGTGGGCGGGGGTGATCTTCAGGCAGCCGGTGCCGAACTCGCGATCGACATAGTCATCGGCGATGACCGGGATCTCGCGCCCGGCCAGCGGCAGGCGCACACTCTGGCCAATCAGGTGGGCGTAGCGCTCGTCCTGGGGGTGTACCGCCACGGCGGTGTCGCCGAGCATGGTTTCGGGGCGGGTGGTGGCCACCGTCAGGTGGCCCGCGCCGCTGGCCAGGGGGTAGCGAAAGTGCCACAAGTGGCCCTGCTCCTCCTCGGACAGTACCTCCAGGTCGGATACCGCCGTGTGCAGGGCCGGGTCCCAGTTCACCAGTCGCTGGCCGCGGTAGATCAGCCCTTCCCGGTACAGGCGGATGAACACTTCCTGCACCGCCTGGCTAAGGCCTGGATCCATGGTGAAACGCTCCCGGGACCAGTCCGGCGAGGCGCCCAGGCGGCGCAACTGGCGGGTGATCTGGCCACCGGACTGCTCCTTCCACTTCCACACTTTTTCAATGAATTTGTCCCGCCCGAGATCGTGGCGGCTGATACCCTGCGCCTCCAGCTGCCGCTCCACCACCATCTGGGTGGCGATGCCGGCGTGGTCGGTGCCCGGCTGCCACAGGGTGTTGTCGCCGCGCATGCGGTGATAGCGGATCAGCGCATCCATGATGGCTTCCTGGAAGCCGTGGCCCATGTGCAGGCTGCCGGTCACGTTGGGCGGCGGAATCATGATGCTGTAGCTGTGCTCGCCGCCCTGGGGCTGGAAGTAACCCTGGCTCTCCCACTGCTGGTACCAGCGGGTTTCAATGTCGGCGGGTTGGAAGGTCTTGTCCATCGTCGTTGTCGGTCCGGGCTGTGCCTGGGAGGGCTTGGCAAAAACGCAAAATTATACGCGCGCAGTCGGGGGCGGACCAGCACCTGTGGCGGGCTGGGGGTGCTTGTGGGTGGAACTGCCCCCTGTGGTCATACTGCCTGCGCGCTAGTGGCTCGGTGGCAGGTCGTACTTTTCCAGCGGGTAGCCGCGCTCGCGGTAGAAGCGCCAGGAGCGGCGCAGGGCCGCCAGGTGTTCCTCGTCCTGGGTGACCACCTCCGCCACCCGCTGGAAGCGACCGAAGAAGGCGGGGATGTCCAGTTGCAGGTTGATCAGCAGGTCGTCGTGGCCGTCGGGTTCCTGGCCCCAGCCGATGGCGACCAGCTCGCTGCCGGGCTCGCCGGCGAGGGCGTGGGGCAGGAAGCTGGTGGCGCGGTAGGACCACAGCAGCGTGTCCAGTTCCCGCGCCTGGGTTTCGCTGGCGGTGTTGATGAAGACCCGGTGGCCCTGGCCGAATGCCTTGTCTGCCAGCCGCGCCGCCACCCGCAGGCGCTCGGTGTCACCCGCACTCTGGACCACATAGAAGCCGACCCGGGTCATCGGGTGCCGGCGCGCGCCTGCAGGAAACGGGTCAGCAGGGGCACCGGGCGGCCGGTGGCACCCTTGGGCGTGCTGTCCCAGGCGGAGCCGGCGATGTCCAGATGGGCCCAGTTGAGCTGCTCACAGAAGCGGGCAAGGAAGCAGGCGGCGGTGATGCTGCCGCCACCGGGGCCACCGATATTGGCAAGGTCAGCGAAATTGCTGGATAGCTGTTTCTGGTAGTCTTCCCACAGGGGCATGCGCCAGGCGCGGTCGTGGGTCTGCTGGCCGGCGGCCAGCAGTTGCTCCGCCAGTTCGTCACGATTGGCAAAGAGGCCCGAGGCATGGGAGCCCAGGGCGACCACACAGGCGCCGGTGAGGGTGGCGATGTCGACCACCGCGGCCGGCTTGTAGCGCTCGCAATAGGTGAGGGCATCGCACAGCACCAGCCGGCCTTCGGCGTCGGTGTTGAGCACTTCGATGGTCTTGCCGGACATGCTGGTGACCACATCGCCCGGCTTGGTGGCACGCCCGCTCGGCATGTTTTCGGCGGCAGCGACAATGCCCACCACGTTCAGCGGCAGCGCCAGGTCGCGCACTGCCTGCAGGGTGCCAAACACCGAGGCGGCGCCGCCCATGTCGAACTTCATTTCATCCATTTTGGCGCCGGGCTTGAGGGAGATGCCGCCAGTGTCGAAGGTGATGCCCTTGCCCACCAGCACATAGGGCTGGTCCTTGGCCTTGCCGCCCTTGTACTCGATGACGATCAGGCGCGCCGGCTGTTCGCTGCCGGCGGCGACCGATAGCAGGGCGCCCATGCCCAGCTCCCGCATTTTCTTCTCGTCGAGGATGCGGGCGGACATCTTCTCCTGGTTGCGGCACAGGCCGCGGGCCTGCTGGGCGAGATAGCTGGGGGTGCAGATATTGCCCGGCAGGTTGGCCAGGTTGCGGGCGGTGTTCACCCCGGCGCCGATGGTGGCGCCAGCCCCCAGGGCCTGTTGCGCCTTGGCGGTGGACAGGGCTGCCCCCGGGTCCACCACCAGCTTGCGCAGCGCCACTGCCTTGCGCGGCTTGCTTACCGTCTCGGTGTAGCGGTAGGCGCTGGTGACCAGCTGCCGGGCCAGTTGCTCCAGCACTTCGCCGAGGTCCAGCTCCTTGGCTCCGGCCAGTTCGCCGAAATGCAGCACGGCGTCCCGGATTTCGCTTTTGTTGAGGTGGCGGTAGAGCGCGCTGGTGATTTCCCGGGTGGTAGCCAGGCTGAACTTTTCCAGTGGCCCACAGCCCAACAGCAGCAGGCGCTGGGCGCCCCCGGTGCCGGGCAGCAGGCAGGTCTGGCCGGCCTTGCCGGTGAAATCGCCGAGCTTGAGGGTCGCGCTCACCAGTCCCTTGCTGGCCTGGTCGAAGGATTGAGCGGCGGCGGAGAGGGTGTCACCGTACACTGGCGCGATGGCGCACTGGGTCTTGCCCCGGGTGGGGTCGCTGATCTGGCGGGCGGTAAAGGTGATGTCGGTCATAGAGCTTCTCTACTTTGCATTCAACCATGGTAGTGTATGATGGCGGGCGCCCAAACTGAACCGAGCCTCGCTGTTTCCGCGTCTTTTCAATCGATGAAAATCCTGCGCTACCTCACCAGGGACGTACTCACCCACATGGCGGCGGTGAGTTTCGTGCTGTTGGTGGTTATTTTCAGCGGCCGCTTCGTCAAGTACCTGGCGGAGGCCGCGGTGGGTGATCTGGCGGCGGACATCTTGCTGCCGGTGATGTTCTACCGCCTGCCAGGCTTTCTCGAGCTGATCATTCCGCTGGGCCTGTTCATCGGCATTCTCATGTCCTGCGGGCGGCTCTATGTCGAGAGCGAAATGGTGGTGCTCAGTGCCTGCGGGGTGAGCCCCGCGCGGCTGGCTGTCTACACCCTGGTGCCGGCGGGCATCATGGCGCTGCTGGTGGCCCTGCTGAGCCTGCTGTTGACGCCACTGGGGGCCGCCAAGTCCGAGGAGTTACTGCAGGACCCGGCCTCGTCCCAGGGATTGCAGGCGTTGGTGGCCGGGCGCTTCCAGACCCGCCGTGGCAGCGATCTGGTGAGCTATGCCCGCAGCGTCGATCCCCAGACCCATGTCATGCGCTCGGTTTTTCTGTCCCAGGGCAATGAGGGCGACGGCGCGGATTCGCGCATGGTGGTGACCGTGGCCGGGGAGGGTGAGGTGCGTATGGACCCGGACACCGGGGTCCGCTACCTGGAACTGCGCGACGGTTATCGCTACGAGGGCATGCCGGGATCGCTGGATTACCGGGTGACCAGTTTCAGCCGTTTTGGCGAGCTGATTCCCGAACCCCAGGGTGGCATCCGCTCCGCGGCACCGGTGGATGGCCGTTCCACGCGGGAGCTGCTGGCGTCCACGGCGCCCCAGGATGTGGCCGCACTGCACTGGCGACTGTCCCTGCCGGTGATGGTGCCGATCGTGGCCCTGATCGCCCTGTGCATGAGCCGCACCGATCACCGTCGCGGCCGCTATATCAAGATGGCTCCCGCTTTCCTGCTTTATCTCGCCTACCTGCTGCTGCTGTCCAACGCGCGTTCGGCGATGGAGGAGGGCAAGACCGCCATGCTCGGCGGCTTCTGGGGCGTGCACGCGGCGTTTTTGCTGCTGGGGCTGGCCCTGCTCCACGGCGGCTCGTTGCTGGCCCGCTGGCGCTATCTGAGGAGGCGCGGGCGTGCGGCGGCTTGATCGCTACATCGGGCGCACCATGGTGCTGTCCATGGCGCTGGTGCTGGGGGTGATCGTGGGCTTGGACGCGGTGGCCGCCTTCATTGACGAATCCGGTGACATCTCCGCCAGCTACACCACCTTCGAGGTACTGGTCTATGTGCTGCTGACCCTCCCGGGCCGGCTTTACGAATACGCCCCCTTTGCCGCCATGATCGGCTGCCTGGTGGGCCTGGGTCAGCTCGCCACCAGCAGCGAGCTGGTGGTGATGCGCGGCGCCGGCGTGTCCATCGCCCGGCTGGTGTGGATTGTGATGAAACCCACCCTGGTGATCGCCCTGCTGGCCTTCCTGCTGGGTGAATACGTCGCCCCCAGGGCCGAGCAGCTGGCCCAGAGCCGGCGCGCCATTGCCCAGAACCCCGGCGAGGGAGTGGCCGGGCGCCACGGCCTGTGGAATCGCGAGGGGAATACCTTCCTGCACTTCAACGCCCTGGATCCCGATGGCGAGGTGCTCGGCGTGGTGCTGTTGCAGTTTGATTCGCGCTTCGAACTGCAGTCCGCGCTGCGGGCCCAAAGTGCCACCTTTGCTGGCGATCACTGGCTGCTGCACCAGGTGGTGCGCACGGATTTCAGCAGCTGGCGCAGCACCCGCAGCCGCTATGACCAGTTGCGCTGGGATACCGCCATCACTCCGGAGCTGCTGACCATGGAAGTGGTGGA
>JBKDZQ010000330.1:0-2167 GCA_047971325.1 Parahaliea sp. | reverse complement strand
CCCATCTCCCGCAGCATGCCGATCGCCACCAGGTTGGCCACGTAGATCTCGGCGCCCAACATCTTCAGCTGCACCGCCCCCAGATAGGCCAGGATCATCCCCACCAGGAAGCTGGTGAGGGTGATGATGGCGAAGGCGCCGGGGCCGGCGTCGTAGCAAAACTGCCGGAAATCGCTGAAGCGGGTGGTGGCGCGACCAGTGAACAGGCGCGCCAGGGCGATATTGAGATCGCCGAAGAAGCCGATGGAGTCGCGCACCTCCAGCCACACCCGCCGCAGGGCGGCGACCGGGTTCAACCGTTTGAGCGGTGGTGGCCTGCCCGCGACCGGGCGCTCGTGGCGGGGCACCGCGGTAGCCACCGCCAGCAACCGGCGGACGCCGTCTGGCAGATTGTGGTGGCTGAAGGCGATCTGCTCGACCTGGCAGTGGTTGTGGCACTGCAGCAAAAAGGCCATCAGCAGGGAATCCCACTCCCCCAGCCCGGTGCCGTCAACGCTCAGGCTTTGTGGCGCCAGCGCCGCCAGCTCGGTTGTGAGGATGGCGACGTCGGGAAGCTCCCGGTCCTGGCGCCAGTCCCCCTCCAGCGCAAGTGTGACGGCGCGGGGAGACGCTTCCATAAGCCTGTAGACAGGCGTTGCCGGCTTCATCGTTGGGTGGGGCCTCGATCTGGTGGCGACGATCATTACTCCCAGTGTAGAACAAGTCCGATGACTACCCTAGCTGGCAGTTTGCCGAGGGGGCTTTCGCCGCTGTCTCCCTGCCTACTGAAAAGGCAGTTTGGAGCGCAGTGGGGCGATGATATCGTAGGCCTTCTGGTAGATATCCCTGATAGGCAGGCTATTGCCGACTTCTCGGCGGCGGGAAATCATGGTGACGGGAAAGAGGTAGTTGTCGCTGTCCTGGTAACGCAGGGCGCGGCTGCGGCCGAGCCTGTCCTCGTAGACCACCCAGTGCATGCCGAGGTCGGCGGCCAGCAGGTCGCCCATGACCACGCCCATGGCCTGCAACTCCTGGGTCTGGTCGGCGCGCACCAGGTCCTCGTCCAGCAGGCTCTGCAGCAGGGAGAGATCGCTGTCGCGTTCGCCGCTGAAGCCCTCGCCAAAGTGGTCGCGGGCAAGTTCTTCCAGGCGCGTGCGCTGGGTGTCCATGTACTGGTGGTCGAGGAAGGACAGCTGCCCGATTTCCGGCGGCTGCTGGGCCAGGGCCGGGGCCCCGGTGGCGGTCAGCAGCAGGGCCATCAGTGCCGGCAGGGTAAAGTGGATGAGGGTCATTGTGGTCTCCTGTCGCGATGCCTGTCTATGGGACCGGCTCGTGCGTTAGTTTAGTGTAAGCAGTTGTCATCCGGCCCACTACATGGATAATTGCCCACTTTCCTTCCGGCCCGGCTCGGCTTCGCCTGTCCCGTTCCGGCGTCGGCACCCGTCGGCCCGACCCCGCCTATTCTGGAGAGCTTGCATGATAACCGGCAGTATTGTCGCCCTGGTAACCCCGATGCAGCCTGACGGCCGTCTCGATTGGGAGGCACTGGAGCGCCTGCTCGACCTGCATATCGAGGCCGGGACCGCCGCCATCTGCACTGTGGGCACCACCGGGGAGAGCGCCACCCTCGGCGTGCCCGAGCACTGCGAGGTGATCCGCCGCTGCGTAGAGCATGTCAAGGGACGCATCCCGGTGATTGCCGGTACCGGGGCCAACTCGACCAGCGAGGCGATCGAATTGACCGCCACCGCCGCCGACAACGGCGCCGACGCCTGCCTGCTGGTCACTCCCTACTACAACCGCCCCAGCCAGCGCGGCCTGTACGCCCACTTCAAGGCCATTGCCGGGGCGGTGGCGATTCCCCAGATTCTCTACAATGTGCCCGGGCGCACCGCGGTTGACATGGACAACGACACCGTGGTGGCGCTGGCGGAACTTGAGCATATCGTTGGTATCAAAGATGCCACCGGCAAGCTGGAGCGAGCGGCGGATCTCAAGGCGCGGCTGCCGGCGAATTTCGCCCTTTATTCCGGCGACGATCCGACCGCCATGGGGCTGATGCTGCTGGGCGGCCACGGCAATATCTCGGTGACCGCCGATGTGGCCCCGCGCCTGATGGCCAGGGTCTGTCGCCTGGGAGTGGCGGGCGAGCGCGGGCAGGCGCTGGCGGTGAACGGCAGGCTGGCGG
>JBKDZQ010000329.1:0-4764 GCA_047971325.1 Parahaliea sp. | reverse complement strand
GGCAACCAGCCGGCGGTGTTTGATGCGGAGATCGTGGAGGCGGTCGGGGAGGCCCTGCGCCGGCCGGGGCAGCGCCAGCACCCGGAGCTGATCGACCGGCTGCTGCGCTTCGAGCACTGGCATTTTGTATGGCCCACCACACCGCCGCTGGTGGTGGCGGACTGTCGCACCCATCGCTGGCGGTCGGAGCACCCCAACCAGCCCTCGGGGCTGATGGACTGGGAGGCCCTGACCGATCTCCAGCATGAACTCAAGGGCCTGCCGGCGGTGCTGATAGTGTCTTCCTCCCCGATCTTCGGGGTCAAACTGATCGAGGTTATCCAGCGCTTGTTCACCTGGTGCGGGCTTCCGTTGATGGTGGATGCCGAGAACTGGATGGCGCACCGGGGTGCGGCGAGTGCAATCCTCAATATTTTCCGGCACTCGCGCACCCCGGGGAATTTCGTGATTCTATCCGGCGATGTGCACTACTCTTTTGTGTACGATGTTGAGCTTCGGGGTCGGGAGCGGGGGCCGGATATCTACCAGATCTGCAGTAGCGGCCTGGGCAACAGCTTCCCGGAACGCCTGCTCAACACCCTGGATCACCTCAATCGCTGGCTTTACTCACCGCGCTCTGCTTTGAACTGGTTCACTCGGAGGCGAAGGATGCGTATTATTCCACGTAAGCCCGAGGGTACACCGCATGGACGTCGTCTGTTGAATGGGGTGGGGGTCGGTCTGGTGGAGCTGGACCGCAAGGGTGTACCAACAAAAATATGCCAACTAATGGCGGATGGTCGGGACGTGACCTTTACCCGCAGGGAACGGGAATCGCGCTGGCGCTGAGTCGTCGCGATCCAGTATCGCTGCCCTAGGCCATGTGTCCAGTGCCACAACAGGTATTGGGGACCGCCCATTTGCCCGTGTTGCTTGGTGGGATAGCGCGCGGCAGTGGATGTTATTGTAAAACAGCATGAACTCTGGGATGTTGAGGATCGGGACCGTGTCCATCGCCCCGGCGGCAATAGCGGTTACGTGCTGGACAACATGGAAGGTGCGGTGGATCGCGCAACCTTCCTTGCCAGGACCCACATGCCCATTGCCGTTATCGGCGCCCGCGGCACCGGCAAGATGTATGTCGCCCGGATAGTGCATCAGGAAGTCTGCGGCACGCAGGAAAACCTGGTGGTGATCGATTGCCGCGGCTTTCGCAACTGCGAGTCCGCCAACCAGGCCATTACCGTCGCCCTGCGTGACAGCCGCAACAGGACCCTGGTGTTCAAGTATCCACACCTGATGTGCATGGACGCCCAGCAGCGTCTGGCGCGGCAGATATCCAGCCGTATCCTGCTGGACAGCCAGCCGCCCCTGCCGCTGTCGGATGTGCGCTTCATCGCCCTGCTGCCGGACAGCATCGAGCGCCTGCTGCTCGCCGGGCAGTTGCAGGAGCGCCTTGGCAGTGTCTTTGCCGGCTATCCCATCTTCGTACCGCCCATTCGCGACCGTCTGCGGGCGGTGCTGCGCTGGGCCGACAAGATCCTGCAGCAGGAATGCGAAGCTCGCGGTACCGGCGCCCTGCGTTTTACCCCGGAGGCCGAACAGGCCATGCTGGCCCACTCCTGGGAGGGCAATATCAGCGAGATGCGCTATCGTATCGGTCACGCCCTGGACAGCGCCAGCGAGGGTTGGGTGAACCCGATGGACCTCGGCCTGCTGGGGCGCCAGGAGGATGAGGAGACAACCGCGCCGGAGCCGATTATCGATGGCTTCGGCAGTGAGTTGTCCAGCCAGGGCAGTTACCGCCCCACCGCCGGTGAAGCGCTGGAATACTGGCTGGCGGAGGCTGCCCACCATACCCTCTCCGGCAAGCGGCCGTACCCGCTGGGCACCTGGCTGGAGGACGAAGTGGTGCTGGCGGCGGTGCAGTACCACAACGGCCAGGTGGCGCGGGCGGCCCGCAGCCTGCAGACCGGCAGCCGCAATGTACAGCGCTGGCTGCCGCGAATTGCCGAGCGCGACCAGCAGCGGCGCGACAGCATGTTGTGGAAAACCATGCGCGAGCGGGTGGGAACCTGGGTGGACGAACTGGTAATAGCCGGAGACAACCCCCTGGCCCGCGCCCGCGACCTGCTGCTGCAGCAACTGGAGCAGCAGGGTGACGGGGTCAGCGTGAAAATCCGCGCCGCCATCATGGGCGTGTCCGTGCCCACCTACAATAAACGCCTGAAGCAGCTTCTGGAGAATGGGTAGCCCCTTGAACAGAGAACTGGCCAAGCACTATCAGCGTCCCGCTACGGCGAAACGCAAGACCGTCCAGGAATACGCCGCCGTTTACGCCAGGCTGGCGACGGAGCGCCCGCCCACCGCGCTGGGCTTTTCCGCCCGCCTCAACATGCTGTGGGACCTGAGCGGCGCCGTTCCCCCTCTGGAGGAGGGTCGCGTGATCAGCCTGCTGGGCATCAACCCCGAGTGGAAGGAGTCCGATGTGCGCGCCTGGCTACAGAAAGATGCGCTGCCGCCGCGCAAAGACCTGCACAATATGGTGCGTTTTCTGGTGGCGCAGCTGGGTGAGTACCAGGACATCCGTCACTGGGAGGCGTTTTTAGTCTATGGCCCCGGGGTGGTGCCCTCGCCGGTGGATCACCTGCTCTACCGGGAGGATCAGGTGCGCAGGGAAATCGCCACGCTGATCTTTGCCCAGGTCACCGGCCGTTACAAGATTCCCCCCTCTGCCTACGATGCCCAGGAGGCCTTCCAGCGCTGCCTGACCCTGATGTACCGGCTCAACATTTACGAGCTGGGGGATTTCCAGCCGGGGCATCTGGAACCTTTCAAAAATTTCATGTTTTCGCAGGTCCTGTAAACCGTCTTTTCCCGCCCCACTTTAGGGAAGTGCCGCAAGCTTCTGATATCCCTTTCTTTCTCCTTTGAGTGACGCTAAGTTCCTGTTTAGACAGTCATTTTTTTGACACTGTGACCGGTGTCGCTTTCCCGGGAAAACTCTAGTTTTTCCTTGCTGAGGCTCCGTCTCTGTTCGAATACTGCGTAAACCGAGCCAGCCCCGAGAAAACGGGAATGGAGTACACGGGCCCACACGCTGTGAGGTTTAGCAACCATGGACCAGACCAACGAAGCAGATATCCGGGGAACCAAAGTCGCCATCGTTGATGACGCCAAGACCATCCGCATGATGATGTCGCACACCCTCAAGAACATGGGTTGCGAGGTCGAATGCGCGGAGGATGGCTACAAGGCGCTCGGCATGCTGCGCCGCTTCAAGCCGGATATCATCTTTCTCGATATCACCATGCCGGAGCTGGATGGCTACCAGACCTGCACCCTGATTCGCAATGCCGAGGATACGCGCAACATCCCGGTGATTCTGCTCTCGTCCTCGGATGGTATTTTCGATATCGCCAAGGGCCAGGCGCGCGGCGCCACCGCGCACGTCACCAAGATTCCGCCGGATGCCATTCTGCGTAAGATCATTGCCGACCACACGGCTGCGCGCAAGGCGGCCTGATCCATGAGCCTTGCCCTGTCCTCGTTCCGCCAGCTGGAGCACTACTACGAACGTGCCGCCACCGCGCGCCCGGAGCGCGATGAACGGGTGATGCACTGGAGCGGCGCGCACCTGAGTATTGCGGGCGTGCCGCTGCTGGTCGGTGCCGGGGAGCTCGAAGCAATCATTGAAATACCGGCCGTGACCCAGATCCCGGGCACCAAACCCTGGGTGATGGGCCTTGCGGCCTACAAGGGCGGTCTGCTGCCGATCTATTCCGGCGATGTGCTGTTTCGCCGCAAACCCTACACCGGCAGGGTTCGCGATCACTGTATGGTGGTGAACAAGCAGGGTCTGCACTTCGGGCTCACCCTGAGTGGCGTCCACGGGTACATGAAGTTGCCGATCGAGGAGCGGGACATGGCGCATGACATCGACCCGGATTTTGCCGATTTCTGTCTTGGCGGTTTCAAATTCGAACAACAGTTCCTGGCAGTACTGGATGTTGACCGGCTGGCGACGGATGGCGAACTGTCCAGCGCTTCGGTGACGGCGGACACGAGTGGTGAGGACAAAAACTCATGATAGAAGTGAAAAAAATCAAGGCCTCGTCCATTTGGGTTGGCCTGATTGCGCTGGCCATTCTGGCTTGCCTGGGGGGGGTGATCTACACCGTCTTCATGATTCAAAGGGATGCCGGCGAGGAGGGTGTATATCGCGACATGGCCAATGACCTGCGTCTGCAGGCCCAGCGGATTGTCAGCGGTGCCCGGGAAACCGGACAGGGCAGCCAGGGCACCTTTGACAGGCTGTACGGCGATATCCAGCCAGTCCGGACCGCCCTGGGGCAGCTGGAGGGCGTTGGTATGGACGCCGCAGTCGCCGACATCAGGGCCCGCTGGGAATCCATCCAGCAAGCCGCACCCACACTGGTGAACGCCGGTCCGCGCATCGTGTTCATTCACGGGGTCTCCGGCGAACTGGAACAGAACATTCGCCCCATCCAGAGTGAGTTTGCCGCGGTGGTGGACATCCTGCTGGATGAGGCGGTGCCGGTTGGTACCACCAACGCTGCCCAGCGCACCCTGTGGCTGACCGAGCGTATAGCCCGCAACATCGACAAGATTCTCGCCGGCGGCGCGGAGAGCCAGCGGGCGGCGGATGAGTTTCGCACCGACGCCGCGGACTTCAACCGCACCATCGAGGCCTTGCGCAATGGCAGCGAGGTGATGGGCATACAGCGCATTGCCGACCCAGATGCCATCGATGCCATCAACGCC
>JBKDZQ010000328.1:0-2572 GCA_047971325.1 Parahaliea sp. | reverse complement strand
ACTTGCAACTGCAGGCGTCGCCCCGCCAGCACGGCGAACAGCGCGGCACTGACCGCGATCAGACCCAGTAGCGCGGTGATGCCCGGCAGACCGATATGCCTGTCCAGCAGCAGGCCCACGGCGAAGGGGCCGCAGGCGGCGAGGGAGTAGCCGACGCCCTGGACCATGGCGGACAGCTGGCCGGCGATCGTCGGGGTGGCGCTGCGCAACACCAGCAGGCTCAGTACCAGGCTGAAGCAGCCGCCCTGGCCCAGACCCAGCAGGACCATGGCCGGCCACAGCAGTCTGTCCGGCCCCAGTAGGGCGAGAGTCATGCCGATGCCGGTGGACCCCAACAGGCACAGCAGAGCCGGGCGCTGGTCGCGGCCAAGGCGCCCCAGCCAGGGAGCGGCGAGGGCCGACACAATCTGCACCAGCACCGAGAAGCCCACCATCAGCCCGGCCCGGGCCTCGCTGATACCGCGCTCCTGCAGCAGCACCGGCAACCAGCCAAACACGGTGTAGGCCAGGGACGACTGGCAGCCCATCAGCAGAGTGACCTGCCAGGCCAGGGCGTTGCGATAGAGGCCGGGATAAGACTCGTGCTGCCCCTGGGGTACGCGCCGTGGCCAGGGGTGGGGAACCAGCAGGCGCCAGGCGAGCAGGGCGAGCAGGGCCGGCAGGGCCCAGGCGGCGATGCTGGTGTTCCATCCGGGCAGCAGGTTGGCCAGCGGCACCGCCAGCCCCGCGCCCAGGGCGCCCCCCAGGCACAGCGACATGGTGTAGAGCCCGGTCAGCAGGTCGGCGTGTTCGGGCATTTCCCGCTTTACCAGCACTGGCATCAGGGTGCCGCCGATGCCGATGGCGGCGCCGGCGATGATGGTGCCAATGAACAGGGCGGCAAGCTGGTGCTGGGCCCGCAGCAGCAGTGCGCCGGTCAGCAGCAGCAGGGCCAGGGACAGGGCCCGCTCGATACCCAGGCGCCGGGACAGGCCGGTGGCGGTGTGCGCGAACAGGCCCAGGCACAGCACCGGCATTGTGGTCAGGGCACCGACGGCGGCGGGGGACAGTGACAGGTCCTGCTGGATGCGGGTCAGCAGGGGGGCGATGGAGGACAGGGCCGGGCGCAGGTTGAGTGCCACCAGCACCACCAGCGACACCAACAGCAGGGGCCGCAGACCGGAGGGTGTGGGTGCATCCACCGCGGTGGTCAATCCTGTTCTTCTGCCTCGGCCTGTTCCAGGGCGCGGGCGTGGAAGGCGATATGGCTGCCGATGAAACTGCTGATGAAAAAATAGCTGTGGTCGTAACCCGGGTGGCGGCGGATGGTAGCCTGGTAGCCGGTGCTGGCGCAGGCCGCCTCCAGCAGTTCGGTCTTCAGTTGCTGCTCCAGGAAATTGTCCGCCTCGCCCTGGTCGACCAGCATCGGCAACTGCAGGGCGCCGGCCTCGATCAGGGCGCAGCTGTCGTAGTTCTTCCAGCTCTCCCGGTCTTCGCCCAGGTAAGCGCTGAAGGCCTTTTCGCCCCAGGGGCAGCGGCTGGGCGCCACGATGGGGGCAAAGGCCGACACCGACTGGAAGCGGGCCGGATTGCGCAAGGCGATCACCAGGGCGCCGTGGCCGCCCATGGAGTGGCCAAAGATGGAGGCGCAGTCGGTGTCCAGCGGAAAGTGTTCCTCCAGCAGGATAGGCAGCTCCTCGGTGATGTAGTCGTACATGTGGTAGTGGCGGCTCCAGGGGGCCTGGGTGGCATTGACGTAGAAGCCCGCGCCTAGACCAAAATCCCAGGCGCCCTCGGGATTGTCCGGCACCTGTTCGCCCCGGGGGCTGGTGTCCGGGGCGACGATGGCCACCCCGTGTTCCGCCGCGTAGCGCTGGGCGCCAGCCTTGTGCACGAAGTTCTCGTCGGTGCAGGTCAGCCCCGACAGCCAGTACAGCAGCGGCACCTCGCCGCCGCGCGCGGCGGGCGGCAGAAAGAGGGAGAAGTGCATGTCGCAGCCGAGGCTGTTCGAGCGGTGTTTCAGGCGCAGCTGCTCTCCCTCGAAGCAGCGCTGATTGGCGATGGTTTCCACATTCACTCCTGTGCTCAGTAAACGACTACCGAACGAATACTCTCGCCGGCGTGCATGAGGTCGAAGCCCCGGTTGATATCGTCCAGCGGCAGGGTGTGGGTGATCAGGTCATCGATGTTGATCTTGCCCTCCATGTACCAGTCGACGATGGTGGGTACGTCGGTGCGACCGCGGGCGCCACCAAAGGCCACGCCGTGCCAGGAGCGGCCGGTCACCAGCTGGAAGGGACGGGTGCTGATTTCCTGGCCGGCACCGGCCACGCCGATGATGTAGGACTCGCCCCAGCCCTTGTGGCAGCACTCTAGCGCCTGGCGCATGGTGTTGATGTTGCCGATGCACTCAAAGCTGTAATCGGCGCCGCCACCCGTCAAGTCGGCAACAGCGCTGACCACGTCGCCGGCCTCGGCCGGGTTGATAAAGTCGGTCATGCCGAATTTTTGGGCTAGCTCGCACTTGCCCGGGTTGAGGTCGACACCGATGATTTTACCGGCGCCAACCATGCGCGCACCCTGAATGACGTTC
>JBKDZQ010000327.1:0-2126 GCA_047971325.1 Parahaliea sp. | reverse complement strand
CCCCTGTTCGGCTTGCTGCTGGCGCAACGCCAGCAGGTATCGGTACTTGGAGACCTGCCCATGATCGCCTCGCGCGCAACCACCGTGGGCGGGGTCATTGCGGCGATCAACCGCTTCCTCTACCTGCACGCTTCTGGCGTGCGCATTGAATCCCTGGCGCACGGCGACCGGGCGCGAGTTGTGCTGAGCATGCTCATCGACAATCCCCAGCAAATGGATCAGCTCTTACAGGTGAGCGTGGGACAATCAGCCCTGTATATCGCATCCTTGCTGAACGTCTCCCCCTATTCACAGGCCATCCACCTGCGCCAGCCTGAAGCGCCGCCGGCACCCAGCAATAGCGATCTGCGATTTCAAAACGTGCGCTACCGGCAGGATTTCGACGGCGTCAGCTTGCCACGGGAGTCATTGCAGCGCCCCAGCCACCACGACGAAGAAACGCTGACCCGTCACCTCCAGGGCTATCTTGTGCGCCTCAAGGCGCTCTATCCCAACAACTTCGAACGCCAGGTCGCCGAGGTGATCGGGCGTTTGCTACCCAGCGGGGAGTGCGCTGTCGCCGCCGTCGCCGCCACCTTGAATGTGAGCCCCAGGGCACTCCAGGAGCGACTCAAAGCCAAGGGCACCGGCTACCGCGAGATTCTGCGGCAAACGCGCCACGACCTCGCCATCCGGCAATTGTCGAGGGGCGATGCGAGTATTACCGAGCTGGCCCTGCAGTTGGGCTACGCCGACGTGGCCGTGTTCAGCCGCCACTTCAAGGCCTGGACCGGGCTGTCTCCCAGGGCCTGGCGCAGGACCGGACAGGCGACGCCCGACTGAGCAGGGGACAACACGGCGCCGCGCCGCGGGGGAACACCGCTGAGCGCTTTGCAGCGCGGTGTTTTTCGAAGTTTCTCCACAGTCCGCTTATAATCGGCGACATTCGCGATAATCACTGAGAACATATGTCAACGATACAGCGCAAAGGCATCATCCTCGCCGGTGGTTCCGGCACCCGCCTGCACCCCCTCACCAGCACCGTCAGCAAGCAGCTGATGCCGGTGTACGACAAGCCGATGATCTACTACCCCCTGGCCACCCTGATGCTGGCGGGCATTCGCGATATCCTGGTGATCACCACACCCAGGGACCAGCGTGCCTTCGCCGACCTGCTGGGCAATGGCGGGCAGTGGGGGGTGAATATTGCCTACACCGAGCAACCCAGCCCCGACGGCCTGGCCCAGGCCTTCCTGCTGGGCGAGCCATTCATCGGCAACAGCAGTACCGCCCTGGTGCTGGGGGACAACATCTTCTACGGCGGTGGTTTCACCCGCGGTCTGCGTGCCGCCGCCGGGCGCGAGAGCGGCGCCTCGGTGTTCGCCTACTATGTGCAGGACCCGGAGCGCTACGGCGTGGTGACCTTTGACAGCAGCGGCGCCGCGCTGGACATCGAGGAAAAACCCGCCAGGCCGAAATCCCACTACGCGGTGACCGGACTGTATTTCTACGACAACGACGTGGTGGAAATCGCCAGGGGCATCCGCCCCTCCCATCGTGGCGAGCTGGAGATCACCGATGTCAACCGCGCCTACCTGCAGCGCGGCGACCTGCACGTGGAGGTAATGAGCCGCGGCACCGCCTGGCTCGACACCGGCCCCCACAACTCCCTGCTCGACGCCGCCAACTATATCCGCGTGGTGGAGGAGCGCCAGGGCCTGAAAATCGCCTGCCCCGAGGAAGTGGCCTACCGCATGGGCTACATCACCGCCGAGCACCTGCTGGAGCTGGCGGCGCCACTGGAAAAAAGCGGTTACGGCCTGTATCTGAAGAGCCTGCTGGCGGAAGAGGGCACGGTGTTCGATGAAAACTGACCAGACCCCCCTGCACGATGCCCTGCTGCTGCACCCGCAGGTGTTCGGCGACGAGCGCGGCTTTTTCCTGGAGAGCTGGAACGCCAGTACCTTCCGCGAACTCGGCCTGGATATCGACTTCGTGCAGGACAACCACAGCCTCTCCACCCGCGGCATCCTGCGCGGGCTGCACTACCAGACCTCCCACCCCCAGGGCAAGCTGGTGCGGGTTGTGGCGGGCTCGGTGTTCGACGATGCGGTGGACCTGCGCCGCTCCTCCCCCAGCTACGGCCA
>JBKDZQ010000326.1:0-8381 GCA_047971325.1 Parahaliea sp. | reverse complement strand
ACATGAAAGCTCGCTTGTGACTGTTGGTGCGGCCAGTGGGTGGCGCCGTGCCGACTGCTGGCCTGAAAGTCCGCAGGCCCCAAATCGGCCTGCCTGAAAGTCTGGTAGCATACCGGCCCTGCACCGACCCCTACAATGGTAGTGGTCCACTTTTCACCTGCACAGGATTAGCGGAAGGAAATACGCTGCCCATGGCCAAGAACAAGACCGCCTATGTCTGCAACGATTGCGGTTCCGATTACGCCAAATGGCAGGGCCAGTGCAGCGACTGCGGGGCCTGGAACACCCTGACGGAGGTACGCCTGGGGCCGGTGCGTGGCGGTGCGGGACGGGTGGGTACGGATCGCCGCGCCGGCTACGCCGGGGCACCGGCCGAGGCGCGGGTGCTGGCGGAGATTGATCTGGAGGAACTGCCGCGCTTTTCCAGCGGCGCCGAGGACTTCGACCGGGTGCTGGGGGGCGGGCTGGTCCCCGGCTCCGCCATCCTGGTGGGTGGCAACCCCGGCGCCGGCAAGAGCACTTTGCTGCTGCAGACCATGTGCCACCTGGCGAAGGGTATGGAGGCCCTGTATGTCACCGGTGAGGAATCCCTGCAGCAGGTGGCCATGCGCGCGCGCCGCCTGGGGCTGCCCGCCGACCGGCTGCGGCTGATGTCCGAGACCAGCGTGGAGGACATCATCGGCGCCCCTGGCCGCTACGCGCCGAAGGTGCTGGTGGTGGACTCCATCCAGGTGGTGCATTCCGAGGAGCTGAGCTCGGCCCCGGGCAGTGTGTCCCAGGTGCGCGAGTGCGCCGCCTTTCTCACCCGCTTCGCCAAGCAAAGCGGCACTGTGCTGCTGCTGGTGGGGCATGTCACCAAAGATGGCTCCCTGGCCGGCCCCAAGGTGCTGGAGCACATGATCGACTGCTCCATCCTGCTGGAGGGCAGCCAGGACTCCCGTTTTCGCACCCTGCGCGGCCAGAAGAACCGCTTTGGCGCGGTCAACGAACTAGGTGTGTTCGCCATGACCGAGCAGGGCATGCGCGAGGTGAAGAATCCCTCCGCCATCTTCCTCGACCGCTCCGCCGAGCCCGCCTCCGGCAGCGCGGTGATGGTAGTGTGGGAGGGTACCCGGCCGCTGCTGGTGGAAATCCAGGCGCTGGTGGACGACAGCCAGCTCGGTAATCCGCGGCGGGTGGCGGTGGGGCTGGAGCAGAACCGCCTGGCCATGCTGCTGGCGGTGCTGCACCGCCACGGCGGGTTGCAGGTGGGTGACCAGGACGTGTTCGCCAACGTGGTGGGCGGGGTGAAGGTGCTGGAAACCAGCGCCGACCTGGCCCTGCTGCTGGCCATCGTGTCCAGCTACCGCGACCGTCAGTTGCCGCGGGATATGGTGATCTTCGGTGAAGTGGGCCTGTCCGGCGAGATTCGGCCGGTGCCCAGCGGCCAGGAACGGCTGGCGGAAGCGGCCAAGCACGGTTTCCGTCGCGCCATTGTGCCCAAGGCGAACGCGCCGCGCTCGGCGGTGAAAGGCATGGAGGTGATTCCGGTTGCCCGGCTGGAGGAGGCGCTGGCCGCCATCGACTGAAGGCGGCCAGCCTTGGCGGGCTAGCAACCTTTTAACTTGATATTGTCATCTTTGATCCGGTCCCTGTCGCCGGGACCGCAGGTCGAGGCACGCCGTAAACCCGTCCATGGGGGCTCGATCACGACATGCCCAAAAAAAGGGGCAGACTCTCCATGTCGCTTACGGTCTCGCTGCGGTCCCGGCGACAGGGACCTCGCATCGGAGATACCTCTGGCCACATACGGCAATATCAGGTTGAAGCAGTACTACTCAAGCGCCTCCATCTCCTGGGCGATGACCGCCGGGTCGTCGACATTGGCTTCCAGCAGCCGGCGCAGGGGCTCGATATTCTCCCGGTCGATGTGCTGCACCGAAAACCCGAGGCGCCCGTTCTCCACATGCTGCAGGTAGGCGTGCAGTTCCAGTTCTTCCCGCTCGCTGATCTGTATCACCAGGGTGAAAGGCTGGTTGTACTGGGCGTCCCAGACATCCGGCTGGTCGGTGGAAACACCGGCCAGCGAAAGGTCGACCAGCCGCTGCTGCCACACACTGCCCCCCTGCTGAACCTGCACCGGAACACTGAGCTGGATGCGGGTGAAATCGCGGCGTTCGTTGCTGTGAATATTCATGCTGTCGCCTGCCATGGACATCTGGCGCCACTATACCGCCGTGGGGGCGGTATTGCGATACGCGCGATAGCGGTGACTATCGAAACCTCCTCCGCTTTTATCCGTCATTACCGCCCATAATTCGCCGGCATCAGGAATTCAAAGGGCGAGGCCTCGCTGCCGCGCTCGCAGGGCACCTCGATCACCACCGGGCCATGCTCGGCTTCAACCAGCGCCGAGGCCAGCAGCGCCCTGAATTCATCGGCGGAATGCGCCCGGTAGCCAGCGGCGCCAAAGCTCCTGGCCAGGGCGACGAAGTCCGGGTTCTGCAGCTCGGAACCGTAGACATGGCCGTCGTAAAGCCGGGTCTGGTCGCGGCGCACATTGCCAAAGGCATTGTTGTTGAAAATGAGGGTGACAAGGCCGATCCGGTACTGTACCGCGGTGGCCAGTTCCTGCACGCCGAACATGAAGCCGCCGTCGCCGGTGATGGAGACCACCGGTGTATCCGGGTTGGCGATCTTCACGCCCAGGGCGGTCTGGAAGCCGTGTCCCAGATTGCCCTGGTAGCCGCAGGTTACGAGCTTTCTCGGTTCGTAAACCGGGAATCCGTACCAGGAGACAAAACCCACCTGGGAGATTTCCTCCACCACAAAGCTCTCCCGGGGCAGCACCTCCCGCATGATGTCGAGGTAGGTCATCTGCGGCTGGATTTTCTGGATGTCCCGCCGGCTTGCGGCCTTGATGTCCAGGAACTGCTGCTCGCGCGATGGCCGGGGAGGGCAATCCTGCTCCAGCTCGTGCAGCAGGGCCTGCAGCGCCAGCCTGGCGTCGGCGACGATGCCCAGGTCGCCCCGCAGGCGGACCAGTTGCGTGGGGTCGATGTCGATACGGATCATTCGGTGATTGGCAATGCCATCCTGCCAGCGGAAGGCCGGAAGCTCCAGGCGGGTGCCAATCCCGATCATCAGGTCGATGAGGGGATAGTATTTGTAGCCCTGCGCGCAGTTGAAGCCGTAGGGAGTATCGTCGCCAACGATACCGCGGCCACCGCGGAAGGCGGCCACCGGCGCCTGAATCAACTCCGCCAGCCGGGCCAGTTCCGCGCTGGCGTGCACCGCCCCGCTGCCCACGTAGATCATGGGTGCCCTGGCCTCCCTGATCATGGCGGCCGCGCGTTTGATCCTCGCGGGGTCGGGGGTGAATTGCGGCGCGGGGATGTCGGGGATGTGCATATCGCCATCCACCTTGTGTCCCAGGACATCCAGCGGAATTTCCAGCGCCGTTGGCTGGATACGGCCGCTGCTCATGTTCCTGAAGGCGTCGGCCAGCAGGGCCGGGGCCTCGGCGGCGTGATTCACCCGCGCCGCCCACTTGGTGAGGCTGCGCAGGGTGGTGAGCTGATCGGGCAGCTCGTGCAACATACCATGGCCAACACCGACGAATTCACTGGGCACCTGCCCGGTGATGCACAGCACCGGTGCATTGTGGGCAGTGCACAGCGCCGCCGTGGTGTTGAGCACACCCGGTCCGGGAACGACACAGTAGACCGCCGGCTTGCCGGTGGATTTCGCATAACCATAGGCCATGTAGGCCGAGCCCTGCTCGTGGCGGGAGGTGTAGAGCCGGATCTGGTCGCGGTGCTGGTACAGGGCATCGAAAAAGGCGTAGGTCTGCGCCCCGGGAATGCCGAAAATCGCGTCGACGCCCCGGTCGATCAGTGATTTGACCATCGCTTCCGAGCAGGTGATCTGGGTCATGGCCTGTCGCTCCTGGTGAACGGATGCTGGAACATGGGTAAATATAGCGGCAGCACTAATCCAAAAAAAGGATGTGTAATTGATTCCTCTACCCGAGCATAACTGATGGATTTTAACCTGACGTGTTTTCTACCTGGGCGATTTCAACAACAAAAAGGGCGCCCTGACGATGGGGCTGGGCTTTGGCTGGATGCCCGATTTTCTTACCGGGCAGGAGCTTACCGGGCGAGCGCTGGTAGAGCTTGATTTTCCGGGGGCTCTCGCCACACCTTCACGCCACAACGGGTCTACCCATCCAGCAGGCCCCTGGGCAAGGCCGGGACGATTCTGGCGGACCCGATCGGGGAAGGGGACTGAGTACGCCGATGGCCATTAAATTGCCGGTAACCCTTTCCGGTGAAGCCGGTCCCGCAGTCGCCAGCATGCAAGCAGCGGCAGCAGCAGTATTAACAGGAACAGTACGTGGCCGAGCGTTGGCACGGGCTGTGCGGCGGCATATCGACGGGCCTGGCAGGAGCCACCGGCATCCAGGGCGGCGGCCATGAAGGTCGAGGCCTTGACAGCATTCGAACCGGTATTGAAAAAAGGACTGGCATCCGCTGTCAGAATCACACAGGCGCCGGTGCCGCCATTGAGTTGCCGGCCGGGGATGAGCAGGCTGTAGGCCGAGGCTCTGTCCGAACCGGGTGGAATAGTCGTCACACCCTTGGGCAGATAGAGCACGTTTTCAACCGGCACGTTGGTGATGTTCTGGTAGTACTCCCCCGCCAGCGGATCCAGTGCGGCAAAACTGCCGGAATAGGGTGAGGCGGTGTTGAGCGCGGTGTTTATCGAATAATCCTCCGGAGCTATATGATCTGTCTGGCCCAGGTTCCAGCCCGTCCCGTCGTTGAGAATGCTGACGATCGGCGTCACGTTGATGGCCGGCGGGTCGTTGAGCCGGCAGCACCCGTCGACGAAAAAGATAAACCGAAGGTCGGGACGGTTTAGTATGACCTGACCCAGAATCGGGATGGCGTCGGGGTCCATGCGCCCGTAGACGCTCAGGACAATGACAATTCTGATGCCATTGAAGTCGCTGGCGTCGAGCGTGGTCACTCCATCGGTGGCTTGCGCATTGCCAAGCCAGCCAATGCCATTAACCATGCCATCCAGACGGATAACCCGGCTGTCGCTATCGAAAGCGTTGTACATCAGGTTGGTGAGATTGACGGCATCCGGCTCAGTCTCGCTTGTAGAGAGAAACAGCACCTCGGGGGCCGCCTCGACAAGGGGGGCCACGACCAGTATCGCAAGACAGACAATACCCCACAGGGCGCAGCCTGGGCTTGCTTTGACGTTTGCTTTTCTTATTGCCATGCATAATCCTTTGCGGTGACGCTGCCCGCCGTCCCTGGCGCGTGTGGATCCTGCGGGCCGCCGGTGCCCGTTTGCGGGCTCTGTTTCCTGTGGCTACTTGAGCTTGCGGTACCTCACTCGCTGGGGCTGGTCGGCCTCCTTGCCCAGGCGCGCCCTGCGGTCTTCCTCGTAGTCGCTGAAATTGCCTTCGTGGAAGACCACATTGCCGTCGTCCTCATAGGCCAGAATGTGCGTGGCGATGCGGTCCAGGAACCAGCGGTCGTGGGAAATGACCAGGGCACTGCCGGGGAAGGCCAGCAGGGCTTCCTCCAGGGCGCGCAGGGTCTCCACGTCCAGGTCGTTGGTGGGCTCGTCCAGCAGCAGCACGTTGCCGCCCTGTTTCAGCAGCTTGGCCAGGTGCAGGCGGTTGCGCTCACCGCCGGACAGGTCCTTCGCAAACTTCTGCTGGTCGGATCCCTTGAAGTTGAAACGACCCACGTAGGAGCGTGAGGGCACCTCGTAGCTGCCGATGCGCATGATGTCGTGGCCGCCGGAAATCTCTTCCCACACGGTCTTGCTGCCGTCGAGATCGTCGCGGCTCTGGTCGACATAGCTGAGCTGCACCGTTTCGCCGACCTTCACCTCGCCACCGTCGGCCTGTTCCTGGCCCATGAGAATGCGGAACAGGGTGGACTTGCCCATGCCATTGGCGCCGATGATGCCGACGATACTGCCCTTGGGCACGGTGAAGCTCACCTTGTCGAACAGCAGGCGGTCGCCGAAGGTTTTTTTCAGGTTGCTGACTTCCACCACGTTGTCGCCCAGGCGCGGGCCCGGCGGGATGTAGATTTCGTTGGTCTCGTTGCGGGCCTGGAATTCCTGCGACTGCAACTCTTCAAAGCGCTGCAGGCGGGCCTTGCTCTTGGCCTGGCGGCCCTTGGGGTTGCTGCGCACCCATTCCAGCTCGGCCTTGATGGCCTTGCGGTGGGAGGCCTCCTGGCGTTTTTCCTGCTCCAGGCGTTGTTCCTTGGCGTCCAGCCAGTCGGAGTAGTTGCCCTCGTAGGGAATGCCGCGACCGCGGTCCAGTTCCAGAATCCAGCCGGCGGCGTTGTCGAGAAAATAGCGGTCGTGGGTAATGGCCACCACGGTGCCGGGGAAGTCGTGCAGGAAGCGCTCCAGCCAGGCCACGCTCTCGGCGTCGAGGTGGTTGGTGGGCTCGTCCAGCAATAGCATATCGGGGGCAGACAGCAGCAGCCGGCACAGGGCCACCCGGCGGCGTTCGCCACCGGAAAGCTTGTTCACATCCGCGTCCCAGGGTGGCAGGCGCAGGGCGTCCGCGGCTACTTCCAGCTTGTGTTCGATATTGTGGGCATCGGTGGCCTGGATGATGTCCTCCAGCCGTGCCTGTTCCTTGGCCAGAGCGTCGAAGTCGGCGTCCGGTTCGGCGTAGTCGGCGTAGACTTTGTCCAGGCCGGCAAGGGCGTCGATGGCATCCTGCAATCCTTCTTCCACGTTGCCGCGCACGTCTTTGTTCGGGTCGAGCTGCGGCTCCTGGGGCAGGTAGCCGATCTTGATGCCGGGCTGGGGACGGGCCTCGCCGAGGATGTCGGTGTCGATACCGGCCATGATTTTCAGCAGGGTGGATTTGCCGGAACCGTTCAGCCCCAGCACACCGATCTTGGCGCCGGGAAAGAAAGACAGGGAAATGTTTTCGAGAATGGTCTTCTTGGGCGGCACAACCTTGCCGACCCGGTTCATGGTGTAGACGTACTGTGCCATGGAGTGGACTGACTCTGTAGGGATTTGGGGCCGGATTCTATCAGGAATACGGCAGTCTTGGGTGTCGGTGCGGGCTTTTTGGAGCCGGTTGGCAACGCAGCGTAAGCTTTTCACATTGACTTGCGGATACAAATAACAATAATTTGCACTTTCATTTGATGTTTATCCCGCTTTCTTGTCCCCAGGATGTTCCCCATGCGCAGTTCCTCCCCTCGTCCCGCCTTGCTGGTTGCCGCCCTGCAGGTGCTGCTCTACGGTGCCGGTGCCCGGGCACAGGAGGAAGCGTCCGCTGCCAGCGCAGAACTGGAGGAAGTGGTGGTCACCGGCAGCTACCTGCTCAATGAAGACATCGACATGGCCACGGGTCTTGGCCTGAGCACGCTGGAAACCCCCCAGTCGGTGAGCGTGCTGACCGCCCAGCGCATTTTCGACCAGAACCTGGGCACCATTGCCGATGTCATAGTGAACGCGCCGGGGCTGTCCAACCAGGAATGGGACAACGTTCGCAACAGTTTCTCGGCCCGCGGTTTTTCTGTGGATCGCTACCAGATTGACGGCGTGCCCCTGCCCTGGAGCCTGGCCGGCAATGCCGCCGAGACCATCTCCGACGTGGTCCTGAACCAGCGGGTCGAAATCGTGCGTGGTGCCACCGGCCTGATGACGGGCTACGGCGACCCCTCCGCCTCCATCAACCTGATTCGCAAACGCGCCGACGCCGAGGAACTGACCGGTTATGTCAGCGGTGCCATGGGCCGCTGGGACAACTACAGCCTGACCGCCGATGTCGGTTCGCCGCTGGGCTTCCACGGCGCCCTGCGCGGCCGCGTGGTGGTCAAGCAGTCCGAGGAAAAGTCCTTCCAGGATTACTATGAGGGCGAGTCCGCGGTCTACTACGGTGTGATCGAGGCGGACGTCACTGACAGCACCCTGCTGCGGGCCGGCGCCAGCTTCCAGCAGAACGATCCGACCGGCGTCATGTGGGGCACACTGCCGGCCTGGTACAGCGATGGCCGCCAGGCCGACTGGCCCCAGTCCAAGTCCACCTCCGCCAAATGGACCCAGTGGAGCACGGAAAACGACGCCTACTTTGTCAGCCTGATCCACACCCTGAACAACGGCTGGCGTATCCGCGCCGACTACAACCGTCTGGTCAACTCCTGGACCACCCGCCTGCTCTACATGTTCGGCACGGTGAATCCGGTGGACGGCACTGGTCTGGGCACGTCGCTCTATCGCAGCAAGGGCGAATCCGAGCTCAACAGCTTTGGCATGCAGCTCAGCGGTGACTTCGACCTGCTGGGCCAGAATCACGATTTCGTGCTCGGTACCCTGCACAGTGACCAGACCTC
>JBKDZQ010000325.1:0-2521 GCA_047971325.1 Parahaliea sp. | reverse complement strand
AGCGCCATGGCTCGCTCCTTTTACACAGGTTGCGCCCGACGCAGGCACCGGCCCGACTGAACAGAGGTTCCAGTGACCAGCCCTGAATCCGCTCCACCGCACATGAACAAGCCCGGCAAGCGCGGCCTGGCACGCCTGACCGCCGCCGCCGGCAATTCCTGGAACGGGATGCGCGCCGCCTGGCGCACGGAAGAGGCTTTTCGCATGGAGGTCTCCCTGGCCCTGATCTTCATTCCACTGGCCTTTGTATTTGGCGAGGGGCTACCCCATCAGTTGGTGCTGGTACTGTGCTGCACCCTGGTGGGGGTGGCGGAAATCGTCAACACCGCCATCGAATCCATTGTCGATCGCATCAGCCTTGAACACGACCCCCTGTCGGGCCAGGCCAAGGACCTGGGCTCGGCGGCGGTGCTCATCTCCCTGCTGCTGTGCAGCGGCGCCTGGGTGCTGACCCTGTGGCAGTGGCTGCGGCGCTGAACTCCCCCCGGCTTGCGGTTGACAAGGGCACGGTGAATGTGAATAATCGCGCCTCTTAAATTTTTGCCCCCCGGAGGAAGACACCGTGGCCAATTCACCCCAAGCCAGAAAACGCGCCCGCCAGGCGGAAAAGCGTCGCAGCCAGAACGCCAGCCTGCGCTCACTGGTACGCACCCAGATCAAGAAAGTCATCGCCGCCGTCGTTTCCGGCGACGCTGAAAAGGCCCGGGCGGCCTACGCCTCGGCGGTCCCCGTGATCGACCGCATGGCCGACAAGGGCGTCATCCACAAGAACAAGGCCGCCCGTCACAAGAGCCGCCTGAGCGCCAAGGTCAAGGCCCTGGCCGCGTAAGCAGCCCCCGCTTTCCCGCAAAAGCCGGCTTCGCGCCGGCTTTTGCGTTTCCGGGCCGGCATCAGCGCCGACCACTCCTGCGCCGCCTCAGCCGGCCCGGCGCTCGCTACCCTGCTGCAGGGCCTGCAGGCCCTCGGCGATGTGGTCAACGTCATCCCCGCTCAGCCGAGCCTACCGCAAGTGGACCGGCCGCACGCCGCTGGCGGTGCTCCGTAACGAGAAGCGCTAGCTGATGTGTTCGTCGAGGTAGCGCTGTACCTCGGCCTGCAGCACAGGCTTGAACGCCGAGGCCAGCAGTCCCAGCCGTACCGAGACATCCACCACGTCGCCGTGAATGGACAGTTCCCCGTCGACGCCGGAGCCGGTGATGCGCACGGTGTCTCCGTTCCAGGACGAGCGCACGCCGTGCTGCCGCTCGAGCTGCGCGGCCAGCCCCTCGGCGGCCTCGCGCAACTCATCCCTGGACATGGTGTAGTGTTTGGTCAGACGAAACCCGGCCACGCGTGCTCCCTTGATGGCTGTTGTTGTGCGCCGAGTATAAGCCAGCCGGCGCCAGGACGCATGGCCCGCGCCCGCATTCTGTGATCGACGCCGCGCCCTACTTGCGGATCAACTCGCCGGCGGTACCACCTGAGCATCGCGATTTGCTCACCCAGCGGCTTGTCCGGCTCCATCTCGTAGACATTGCGGAAACCGATGACCACGCCAGATCCCGCCGTAGCCGGCGCTTTGCACCCGCTTGTGATGTGCTTGAATTTTCACCGCACTGGCCTCAAATACTGAACCCTTGACCATACCTGAGCGTCTGGGCTGCAACTGACCACCGACCTCGGGTAGCGGCATCGGCCAGCCACAGGAGATTCCCCATGAACGACACCACCCCCCCGCCGCGCGCCGACGCCGGCCTGCGCTTCCTGTTCGAGGAAGCCGACCTGCGCGGCGAAGTGGTGCAACTGGAGAGCGCCTATGCGGATCTCCTCGCCCTGCACCACTACGCCCCCGGTGTCGCGCGTTTGCTGGGAGAGTTCCTGGCCGCCGCCGTCCTGCTCGCCACCACTTTGAAGTTCGAGGGCCGTCTCACCCTGCAGGCCCGCAGCCAGGGCCAGATTCCGCTGATCATGGCCGAGTGCAGCAGCGACCTGGATATCCGCGGCATCGCCCGCGGCGCCGGACAGGCCACCTCGGAACACTTCGAGCAGTTGCTCGCGGGCGGCCAGCTGGCGATCACCATCGACCCCGCCCGCGGCCAGCGCTACCAGGGCGTGGTGCCGCTGGAGGGTGACAACCTGGAGCGCTGCCTGGACAACTATTTTGCCCAGTCCGAGCAACTTAACACCCGCCTGTGGTTGACTGCCGACGGCCGGCAGGCGGCCGGCCTGCTGCTGCAACAACTCCCCCCGCAGCAGATCACCAGCAACGAAGTCCGCCAGCAGCAGTGGCAGCACGCCGAAACCCTGGCCGCCACCATCACCGCCGAAGAGCTGCTGACCCTGCCCCCGGCCGCGCTGCTGCACCGCCTCTACCACGAGGACGCGCTGCGCCTGTTCGAGCCGCGACCGGTGCACTTTCGCTGCAGCTGCTCCCGCGAGCGCACCCTCGGCGCACTGGCCTCCCTGGGCGCCGAGGACGGGGAGAGCATTCTCGAAGAGCAGGGCTTGGTGACCATGGACTGCGAGTTCTGCAACACCCGCT
>JBKDZQ010000324.1:0-2122 GCA_047971325.1 Parahaliea sp. | reverse complement strand
TACATTTTGCAAACTGTGCTTCCGACCACGAAAAATCAATGACTTACACACACATTTGGCCATTTTTAGGCTGTGAAAGTACTGGGGGGTGTTAAAGATGGGTTAAAATACCGGCGGAAATATGTGAATTCCCTGGTGTTTATCGGCGGCCTGAGCCTCCTTTATCTCACACAAGAGTAACGCAGCCCATGAAAATTACCGGCTACAAGCACCCCCCGGGCACCGGCCGCCGCCAGATCGATCTGCGCATCGAGGATGAATCGCTGGCAGTGGGCTGGCTGGAGGATGACTTCCATCACTTCGGCGTCAGTATCCGCTTTGGCGATGGCAAGGTGGAGGATATCCGCATGGCCGCCCCGCGCACGCCGTGGAATACCTGCGCCGGCGCCGCCGAGCCGCTGCGGACGCTGGTGGGCCAGCCGCTGATTACCCGCGCCAGTGACATCGGCAAGCTGATCGATATGCGCCTGCAGTGCACCCACGTTTTCGACCTGACCGGCCTGCTGCTGGCCCATATCGGCAATCGACACCAGCGCCTTGCGCACCGGCGCTATCACAGCCAGGTACCGGACCGCCCCATCCAGGGCAGCGAGTTTGAACTGGCCAGTTACGGTGCCGGCGAGGCATGGCTGTATCAGGACGGCGAACGGGTAATGTACTGGCAGGTGGACGGCGACCGCATCACCGCGCCCCCGGCCTTTGCGGGGGTGTCCCTGAGCACTGGCTTTCGCCCCTGGACGGAACAGTTGCCGGAACAGGAGGCGGAGTACGCCACCATCCTGCGGCGGGCAATGGAGTTGTCCAGTGCCCGTTCCATCGACAGCGACGATTACCCGACCGCGGCGGATATGACCATGAAGCCCCTGTGTCACACCTTCCAGCAGCACCGGGCGCCGCGGGCCAGGCGGAACTTCGGCAACGCCCTGGACTATTCCGAACACCCGGAGCAGATGCTGCTGAATGTCAGTGAGATTCCCTGATAGCCTGGCAGACCTGGGGCCGACAGGCTGCCAGCGGTTCATCCGGGCTTGCCTGCCCCGCATCCGCTGTCAGGCCCAGGCGGTTGCCGTTGGCGTCGTAGCAGAATCGGCATTGAGCTGCGCGCTTTCCTCGCGGCTGAGGCGGTCCAGGGCGTCGTAATGGTAATTGGCCGTGTTGGCGGCTTCCAGAGCGTCGGTGAGCGTGGCGAGGTTATTGTTGAGGTCGTAGGCGTAGCCTGTGCTCCAGCACGTTGGTGATGGCGCTGGGGGCCGTCGGCGTCGAAGGTACGGTCCAGCGCCAGTCCCACGCCGGTCGTTACCCATTCTAGTCTTGGCGCGGCTTGAAAGCCCAAACACAATACACATATAATTCCACATATACATGAGTTATGAGGCTGGCTGCAATGGGGCAAGTAACAATCTACCTGGAAGACGAACTCGAGGCCAAGATGGTGGCCGACGCCAAGGCTCACAAGCTATCCAAAAGCAAATGGATTGCCACGCTTATTCGCGAGAAACTGACCAACGAGTGGCCCCCAGCCGTACACGAGGCCGTTGGTAGTTGGGGCGACTTTCCCGAACTGGAGGAAATCCGGGGCGAAGCGGGCAAGGACATGGAACGGGAGAGCCTGTAATGTGGGTGCTGGATACCAATACCCTGATCTATTTCTTCAAGGGCCAGGGTCGCGTACCCGATACCCTGCTCAATCACTCCCCCGCCGATATTGGCATACCGGCCATCGTGCTTTACGAGCTGGAAGTGGGCATTGCCAAATCCACCTCGCCTCGCAAGCGCCGGGAACAACTGAAGGCATTAAGTGCTGTAACCCAATTGCTGTCCTTTGGCCCGAGCGAGGCCGAAGCCGCTGCCCGCATCCGTGTCAATTTGGAAAAACAGGGCAAACCCATTGGCCCCTATGATCTGCTGATCGCCGGTACCGCACTGGTACAGCATGCGACGCTGGTTACCCGCAATACCCGGGAATTCAGCCGGATCAAAAAGCTGCGTGTTGAAAACTGGTATTAGCCAAACCAACGGTAGACCGCACTACAATACAGCCTCATTGGCCTCTGTGGAGGCGTGTCTGCACTATCAGGCCGTCGTCTACCCGACGAACTAGACGAACGATAGGACGGTTTCC
>JBKDZQ010000323.1:0-7670 GCA_047971325.1 Parahaliea sp. | reverse complement strand
CGCAGTTCCTGTCGCCAGTCATCGACGAGGCTGGCAGCGCGACAAACGTCATCGATATCCAGAAAAAGAAATAGCCCGGACAGACAAGTCGTCAACTACTGCTCAGAATGAGCGGTTACGGCGATGAAGCGCTTACGAAAAAGAAATTCTGCGGCGGCTGGTGGCGCTCGGGTGATCTTGGATGCCTGGACGAAGATGGGTTCCTCTTCGTTCACGGACGCACTGACAACGTTATTAATACCGGCGGGATAAAGGTGCAGGGAGAAGAGGTCGAGCATTGCCTGATAGCCCACCCCCGAGTTACCCAGGTTGCGGTGGTCGGGATGCCCGATGAAAAATGGGGGCAGCGGGTGGAGGCTCACCTGAGCGTCAGTGGCGAAGTGACCGAGGCGGATCTGGAGGGCTGGTGTCAGCAGTCCGGGTTGGCGCCCTTCAAGCGGCCAAAACGCTATGTTTTTCACAGCGAACTCCCGATGGGGGTCACAGGCAAGCTGGACCGCCCAAGGCTGAGAGCGCTCAAGGGTTCTGGATGAAGCCGCCCCTGCGGCTTGGCACCACGTTCAGCTGTCGCGGCGGGCCTTGGCGAAAGCTGCGGCCAGGGTGGTGTTGGCGGCAGGCTTTTCCTGGCGGTTTTTTTGCGATTTCCCGCTCCCGGCGCGACCCCCGCTCCCGCGCCGTGGTTCGCCGCGGCGCTTGTCACTGGCCTGTTCGCCCGCCTTGTCCCCCAGGCGCATGCTGAGACCGATACGTTTGCGGGCCTCATCCACTTCCATCACTTTCACCTTGACAATATCGCCGGCCTTCACCACCTCGCGGGGGTCCTTGACGAATTTGTCCGCGAGCGCGGAGATGTGTACCAGGCCGTCCTGGTGTACGCCGATATCGACGAAGGCGCCAAAATTGGTGACGTTGGTCACAGTGCCCTCCAGCACCATGTCGGGGCGCAGGTCGGAGATTTTCTCCACCCCTTCCTGGAAGGTCGCCATGCGAAACTCCGGCCGCGGGTCACGGCCGGGTTTGTCCAGTTCGGCGATGATGTCGACCACCGTTGGCAGGCCCACCTTGTCGCTGGTGTAGTCCTGGGCCTTCAGGCCGCGCAGGAAACGGCTGTCGCCGATCAGGTTGGCCACGTCGCGCTGGTGGCGGGCGGCAATGTTCTCCACCACGCCATAGGATTCCGGGTGTACCGCCGAGGCGTCCAGCGGGTTATCGCCCGTGGTGATGCGCAGAAAGCCGGCCGCCTGCTCGAAGGTCTTGTCGCCAAAACGGGCCACCTTCAGCAGCGCCCTGCGGTTGGCGAAGCTGCCCGCCTCGTCGCGCAGGGCCACGATATTGGCAGCGATGGTCTGGTTGAGCCCCGACACCCGGGTCAGCAGCGGCACCGAGGCGGTGTTGACATCCACGCCGACGGCGTTGACGCAGTCCTCCACCACCGCGTCGAGCTGGCGGGCAAGCTGGACCTGGCTGACATCGTGCTGGTACTGGCCCACGCCGATGGACTTGGGCTCGATCTTCACCAGCTCCGCCAGCGGGTCCTGCAGGCGGCGGGCAATGCTCACCGCCCCGCGAATGGTCACATCCAGGTCGGGGAATTCGCGGGCGGCGAACTCGGAGGCGGAATAGATGGAGGCGCCGGACTCGTTGACGATGACCTTGCTGGCCTTGAGTTCCGGGTGCTGGCGCAGCAGATCGCCGACGAACTTGTCGGTCTCGCGGCTGGCGGTGCCGTTGCCGATGGCGATCAGCTCCACAGCGTGTTTCTGGATCAGTTGCCGCAGCTTGGCCGCCGACTCCGCAATGCGGTTCTGGGGCGGGTTGGGGAAGATCGCGCAGTGGTCCAGCAGCTTGCCGTTGGCATCCACCACCGCCACCTTCACCCCGGTGCGCAGGCCCGGGTCGAGGCCGATGGTGACCTTGGCGCCAGCGGGGGCCGCCAGCAGCAAGTCCTTGAGATTGTGGGCGAAGACCTCGATGGCCTCTGCCTCGGCGCGCTCGCGCAACTGGCCGAGCAGGTCGGTCTGCAGGTGGGTGAGCAGTTTCACCCGCCAGGCCCAGCGCACCGTGTCGAGCAGCCAGCGGTCGCCGGCCCGGCCCTGGTCCGCAAGCTGCCAGTGCCCGGCGATCATCGCTTCGCAGGGGTGGGCGTCCGAGGGCTTTTCATCGGCGTGCATCACCAGGTTCAGGTGCAAAAAGCCTTCGTTGCGGCCACGGAACATGGCCAGGGCGCGGTGGGAGGGCACCCCGGCCAGGGCCTCGGTGTGCTCGAAGTAGTCGCGGAACTTGGCGGCCTCCTGCTCCTTGCCCTCGGCGAGGCGGGAGGCGAGCTGCACGTTGTCCGCCAGGAACGTGCGCATACGGGCCAGCAGGTCCGCGTCCTCGGCGAAGCGCTCCATCAGTATCTGGCGGGCGCCGTCCAGCGCCGCCTTGGCGTCGGTGATGCCGGCCTCGGCGTTCAGGTAGCCGCCGGCGACTGTGTCCGGGTCCAGGGTGGGGTCCGCCAGCAGGGCCTCCGCCAGCGGTTCCAGCCCCGCCTCGCGGGCAATCTGGGCCTTGGTGCGGCGCTTGGGCTTGTAGGGCAGGTAGAGGTCCTCCAGCCGGTTCTTGGTGTCGGCCTCCAGAATCGACTGCTGCAGGGCCGGGGTCAGCTTGCCCTGTTCCTCGATCGACTTGAGAATGGTCTGGCGCCGGTCCTCCATATCCCGCAGATAGTGCAGGCGCTCCTCCAGCTGGCGCATCTGGGTGTCGTCCAGACCGCCGGTCACCTCCTTGCGGTAGCGGGCGATAAAGGGCACCGTGGCGCCCTCGTCGAGCAGTGAAACGGCGGCGCTAACCTGATGCTCGCCCACGGCAAGCTCTTGCGCAAGGCGCTGGGAGATGGGAGTCGTCATACGTCGGATGTGGCTGCTATCGGAATGGAATGAAAGGGCGTCGGTGGACAACGGGTGCATTATGCGCGACTGGGGCGGGGATTACAGCCTGGAATTTTCCGAAGGAGTATGTCAGCGACATGAAAACCCTGCACCTGCCACGCCACGTCAAAAGTACCGCCGCCCGCTGTAGCGGGCGACTGTTCCCCCACGGAGCTGGTCCTTGAGCGTCAGCGGTTGCCATATTCATCCCGGGAGGCCCCTGCGGCTGCGCTCGACCGGTGACAGTGGTAGGCTTGCACCTTTCACCAAGACCGATCACGGAGTGCTTGTCCATGCCGCGAGCCGTGCTGCTCCCACCGCTGTTCCTGCTTGCCGCCTGCAGCGCCCCCCCGCCCCCTCCGGACCCACCGGAAAATGCCGGCCAGTGCGGCGGGCCGCGACCCCAGATTTGTACCATGGAATACCAGCCCGTTTGCGGCGAGCTGGCCGGCGGTGTACGCGAGGATTTTTCCTCACCCTGTAATGCCTGTGCCAACGACCAGGTGGTGAGCTATCGCGAGGGGCGCTGCGACGCCCCCGCCAGATCCGGCAACAGCGAGCGGTGGATACCATGAGTCTGACCAATCGTATCCTGATCGGCATGGTGGCGGGCATCCTGTTCGGCTCCCTGCTCAACCTGATTCTCAACAGCACTGGTATTTCCGGTGACTTCCATAACATCATTCAGGTGTATGTGGTGGATGGTGTACTGGAACTGGTCGGGCGGGTGTTCATTGCCTCGCTGAAACTGCTGGTGGTGCCGCTGGTGCTGGTATCGCTGGTCTGTGGTTCCTGCTCTCTTGGCGATAGCGCCCGCATGGGGCCCATCGCTGCCAAGGCTCTGATGCTCTACCTGGCAACCACGGCGCTTGCCATCACCGCGGCGCTGATGGTAGCGGTGGTGGTGGGGCCGGGTACCCACGTATCGTTGCCCGGTGCCGCCGAGTTCCAGGCCACCGCGCCACCGCCGCTGATCGATGTGCTGGCGGATATTGTGCCCTCCAATCCGGTGGCTGCCATGGCCGAGGGCAACATGCTGCAGATCATCGTGTTTGCCCTGCTGCTGGGCTACGCCATTTCCCATGCCGGCGAGGCGGGGCGGCGGATAGCGGACTTCTTCCGCGACCTGGAAGAGGTGGTCATGCGCATGGTAATCATCCTGATGGCGCTGGCGCCCTACGGGGTGTTTGCCCTGCTGGCGACCCTGTTCTCCGACATGGGCATTGGGGCCATTGCCGATCTGGGCGCCTATTTCCTCACCGTGCTGGGCGTGCTGATCTTCCACGCCACAGTGGTTTACAGCCTGATGCTCAAACTGCTGGCCGGACTGCCGCCGCGTATCATGTTGCAGAAAATGCGCTCGGTGTGGGCTTTCGCTTTCAGCACGGCCTCATCCGGGGCTACTCTTCCTATTACCCTGCGCACGGTGGAACGCCGCCTGGGCGTGCACAATTCGGTGGCTGGTTTCACCATTCCCCTGGGCGCCACCATCAACATGGATGGCACCGCCATCATGCAGGGCGTGGCCACGGTGTTCATCGCCCAGGTCTACGGCGTGGACCTCAGCCTGACGGCCTATATCACCGTTATCCTCACCGCCACCCTGGCCTCCATCGGCACCGCCGCAGTGCCCGGGGTGGGCCTGATTACCCTGGCCATGGTGCTCGACCAGGCGGGCCTGCCGGTGGAGGGCATTGCCCTGATCATCGGTGTCGACCGGCTGCTGGACATGGTGCGCACGGCGGTGAATGTCACTGGTGATGCCGCCGTGGCCGTGCTGGTGGCCAAGAGTGAAGACCAGCTGGACCAAAGGACCTACCTGAACCCCAACGCCGACCTGGATGCTGTGGCGGAAGACGAAAAACCCGTGGAAGAACCGGTGTCGACCGAGCAGCCACCCCACTGATGTGAATGACGCGCGGCCGAGGCCGCGCCATCCGGAAGCCGAATATGCCAATCAAAGTTACCATTGTGCCGGTCACGGCCTACCAGCAGAACTGTTCCATCCTCAAATGCGAGAGCAGCGGCAAGGCCGCCATCGTCGACCCCGGTGGCGATGTGGAACGCATCCTGTCCGCGGTGGACTCCCTGGGGGCGAGCGTGGAGAAAATCATCCTCACCCACGGCCATATGGACCACTGCGCCGCCTCCGATGTGTTGCGCCAGCAGCTGTCGGTGCCCATCGAGGGGCCCCAGCGGGAGGATGATTTCTGGATCGCCAAGCTGCCGGAGTGGTGCAAGATGTCCGGTTTTCCACCGGCGGAGGCCTTTGTGCCCGACCGCTGGCTGGAGGACGGCGACACCGTTACCTTCGGTGAGCAGTCCCTGCAGGTCTACCACTGTCCGGGCCACACGCCGGGCCATGTGGTGTTCCTGCACCAGGGCCAGCGCCTGGCCTGGGTGGGGGATGTGCTGTTCCAGGGCTCCATCGGCCGCACGGATTTCCCCAGGGGCAACCACGACGAGCTGATCGGCAGCATTCGCAACAAGTTGTTCCCGCTGGGCGATGACATCACTTTCATCCCCGGCCATGGGCCCACCTCCACCTTCGGCCAGGAGCGCCTCACCAACCCCTTTGTGGCGGATTCGCGCTATGGCTGAAGGCCGGCCGCTGGCGCGTGGCCCCGGTCAGCGATGCCGAGGTCCTGGCCTGGTGCGAAGGCGGCGCTATGCTGTGGGCGGTGGTAGCGGCGCCCTGGGTGCTGGTGCCGGGGCGCGACTCGCGGTCTGGCCCGGGGATAGCGCCCGGGGTTCACTAAACGGTGGTAGCTGCCACCAGAGTGGGTTACCGTTAGGCTTTGGGTGCCTTAAAAGGGCTTTGGTCATGGGCAAGGGAATTCGCTTTTTCGCCATGACTGTGTCGGCGGCACTGTTGTGCGCCGCAGGTCTGGCTTGGGCGACCGAAGCCGCAGATCGCGAACCGGCAGATGACTGTCCTGTATCGGGCCTGGCAACAGCCGATTTCGAAGCCCTGTACAGGAGCGACAGTGCCGATGCCCTGCTGCTGGGCGCGCTGCTTGCCCGCTCGACTTTCTATAACCCCTGTGCGGCAGGGGAAGAAGGCCCTGCCGGGGAACAGGCGCAGCCGAAGCAGGAGGCAGCCTGCTGTCCGGGCGGGCCGGTGACCACCGTGTACTCCGCGGGCGATTTCGCCGCCCGGGCCTTTGCAGTGGCGCCGGACAATGCCGCCGTGCTGCGTTATGTGGTGGAGAGTTGCCGGCCGGGAGACGGCGTGCCGCGCGGCGCCACCTGTCCCGATGCCCTGGAAGATCGCCTGTTGCAAGTGGACCCGGACAACGGCCTGTCCTGGATGCTCCAGGGCGTGGCGGCCTATCGCGCGGGACATACCGGCGCCGCCCTGCGCGCCCTTGCGCGGGTTGTGGAACTCGATACCTTCTCAAGCCACTTTGCCGAGCAGGCGCTGGGCTTTGCGGATGCCACCGCCACCTATCTGCCCGATTATGCCACTGGCTCGGTGGCGTTCGCTGCGGGCCTGGCGGCCGGCAACCTGCCGCGCTACCAATCGATGTTCGAGATGTGCAAGGCGGAGGCCGCCGGACAGGCGCAATGGCTGTCCACCTGCCTTGCCGTGGGCCAGCAGATGGAAACCCGCGGGGAGGACATTCTGTCGAGCGCGGTTGGGCTGGAACTGCAGCGGGAGATGTACGAGTTGGTCGGTGCGCAGGACAAAAAGACCGAAGTGGCGAAGCGCAGTCAGGCGCTGCGTGAACCACCGCTTCGGGCCGCAGAAGCCGGGCGTCTGACGGACCCCTACGACGACCGGGCCGTTCGGGTCTTCCTCGAGGACGCGGCCAAATACGGCGAGCGCCAGGCACTGCTGCGCTTGGTCAAGTCCGGGGCCGCTGAATCCTGACCCTGCCCGCGCGGCACTCACCTGGCCGCTTGTTGCCGCCCGGCACATCGCCCAGTACCACCCACGATGGAGGTAAAGCCCGATGAAACTGCCCGAACCCCTGTTCGTCATCATCAACCCCACGATCGGATTGCTGCTGCGCTCACCCCTGCACGCGGGCTCTTGAGTCGCAGCCTGATGCTGATCTCCTTTACCGGGCGCAACAGCGGCCGCCGCTTCACCACGCCGGTGCGCTATGTGGAGAACGACGGCGTGGTCAGGTGCTTTACCTCGCGGGAAAACCAGTGGTGGCGAAACCTCCGCGGCGGCGCGGAGGTGGTGCTGAGAATCCGCGGGCAGAACCGGCCCTGCCGGGCGATCGCCATCGACAGCGACCCGGAACAGGCCAAACAGTGGTTGACCTACTACCTGGGCCTGTTCCCCCAGGACGCGGCCTACCACGATATCCGCCTCAACAGCGACCAATCCCTGGTGGCGGAGGACCTGGAGCGCGCGTCCCACCGGGCGATTGTGGTGGAGGCGAGCCCGATCGGGTGAGCGCGCGGTCGGCGTCACCCAGTTAGGAACTGGACACCGGCTGGATCACCTTGATCCAGTCGCCGGTGCGCGGCTCGCCCCGGGGGTAGAAGCCGTTGAGCAGGCGCAACTGGGCCTCGGCGTCGGGGATGCGGATGCTGCTGGCGATGCTGGCGAAGCTGGCGCCCCGGGGCACCTGCACATAGCGCACGTACATCGGCGTGCCGCTTTGGCGCTCCCGGTCCAGCAGCGGGCGGAAGCTCTCGATCATCTCCAGCAGGGTCTTGTCGCTGGCGGCGAAGTCGCTGGCGGCGCCTTCAAAACGGTAGTCCAGCCCCTGGTAGTCGATCACCGCCAGGCGCTTTGAGCTG
>JBKDZQ010000322.1:0-7234 GCA_047971325.1 Parahaliea sp. | reverse complement strand
CACCCGGCAATTGTCACGCTTGCCCGTTTGCCCACAGTACTGGCGCGCCACACCGACCGAGTGCCTGCCCTGTTTCGGAAAGCCGGTGTCATCGACGATCCAGTGCACCGCGTCGTCCGCCCCTAGCAGTGTCGGCAGCACCCGCCCGGCCACCGCGGACAGCATCGCTGCATCACTCCACGGTGCAGCCGCCACCAGGTGATGCATCGACTGGTGGGCGGAGCGGACATTGTCTGGCTGTACCCGCGCCGCCATCGGCCCGATGTTCTTGCGCTCCCCGGACAGCATCAGGCCCTTGATGTCCGGGAAACACGAAATTTAGCAGCTAACAACCGTTTTTAATACCTACTAAACCCATACCCGGGCGGCGATCAGCGAAGCCCGGTATGATGGCACCCACGGGTTCGGGCCCCTGCGCCCCGGCGTTGACGAGGTCCACGCACACAATATCGCCACCGGAGCAAGACATGACAAAGACCGTTTTTATCACCGGTGCCACTTCCGGCTTTGGCCTGGCCTGCGCCCAGCGCTTTGCCCGCGAAGGCTGGAACCTGGTGCTCAGCGGGCGCCGATCCGAGCGCCTCGAGGCCCTGAAAGCGGCACTGGAGCCCCAGTGCCGGGTGCTGGCCATCACCCTGGATGTGCGCGACACGCTGGCGGTGCAGCAGGCCGTCGCCGCCCTGTCCCCGCCTTTTGATGCGGTGTACACGCTGATCAACAACGCCGGTCTCGCCCTGGGTACCGAAGCGGCCCAGCACTGCGACCTGGAAAAGTGGCACCGCATGATCGACACCAATATCAAGGGCCTCACCACCGTCACCCACGCCCTGCTGCCGCGGCTGATCGACAGTGGTGCTGGCGCCAGCATCATCAATATCGGCTCGGTGGCCGGGCACTGGCCCTACCCCGGTGGCAATGTCTACGCCGGCACCAAGGCCTTTGTGGAGCAATTTTCCTACGCCCTGCGGGCCGACCTGCTGGGCACTGGCGTGCGCGTCAGTAACCTGGCGCCGGGCCTGTCCGAGAGTGAATTCACCCTGGTGCGCACCGATGGCAACCAGGCCGCCCACGACGCGCTCTACACTGGCGCCGAACCAATCCAGCCTCAGGACATTGCCGAAACCTGCTGGTGGCTGGCCAGCCTGCCGCACCATCTGAATGTGAACCAGCTGGAGCTGATGCCGGTACGACAGGCATTTTCAGCCTTCGCCATTCACCGGGAGTAGCACCCCCGGAAAATAGCGACAGCACTGCTTAAGGTGACTACCACCTATTCCTTGCGGTAAACCACCTTGCCATCCACCATGGTTTCCTGCACCTGGATATCGAGAATCTCGTCGGGTGCCACTGTCAGCGGGTTGGCGCTCAGTACCACCAGGTCCGCGAGCTTACCGACGCTGATGGAGCCTTTCTTGTCCTCATCGAAATACTGGTAGGCCGCATCCAGGGTCAGGGCGCGCAGCGCCCGCTCCGGGCTGACTTGCTGTTGCGGGCCCAGCACCTTGCCGCTGGAGGTCTTGCGGGTCACGCCGGACCACAGCATACGCAGGGGTTCCATGGGTACCACCGGCGCATCCGAGTGGAAGGTAAAATGAATGCCGCGCGCATCGGCCGATTTGGCCGGACTGATGCGCGCCGCGCGCTCGGGGCCAATGAAAGTATCCCGGTGGCGGTCGCCCCAGTAATAGGTATGCATGTTGAACATGGAGGGGACCACGCCCAGCCCGGCCATGGTGTCGAGCTGGTCGTCCCGGGCCATCTGCGAGTGGATGATGATGGGCCTGGCATCCGCACGCGGATTGGCCTTCTGCGCCTCGGCGAAAGCGTGCAGAATGTCGTCGATGGCGGCATCGCCGTTGCCGTGCACGGCGACCTGGCCGCCGGCGGCGTGAACCCGTTTCACATTCTCGGTCAGGGTTTCCCGATCCACCTGCGGGTAGCCACGGTAGTCGGGGTGGGCCGGATCGCGTGGCACAAAGTAGGGCTGGGTCAGGTAGCCGGTATAACCCTGGATGGAGCCGTCGCTGAAGACCTTGGTGCCTGCCACCCTGAGGAAATCGTCATTTTCGAAAGGTGGCGTGTACTTGCCCTCGATTTGCTCCAGGCTTACATCAATAATGGGGTAGACCATCACGCGGGTCTTCAGCAGTCCCTGCTGGCGGGCGGTCACCAGCAGCGACAGGGTACCCTTGTTGGCGGCGCCATCCTGGGCGGTGGTAACACCCTTGCTGGCATAGTCGTTTTCGGCAGCGGCAATCGCACGCAGATAGTCCTCGGGGGTCAGCTCCCCCAGCGCCAGCTGCTGGATGGGCCACATGGCAGCGCCCTCCTCCAGCAAGCCGGTGGGCTCACCCCGGGCATCGCGATGAATCACCCCGCCTTCAGGGTCCGGGGTATCGGCGTTGACCTTGCCAGCGGCCAGGGCCAGGCTGTTACCCACGGCCATATGGCCGGAGACATGAATCACCCAGACCGGATGTTCGGTGGATACCCGGTCCAGATCCTGCCGGGTAGGATGGCGATGCTCCCGCACCAGGGTGTCGTCGTAACCGGTACCAATCACCCACTGTCCCGGCGGCGTCGTCGCTGCCCGCTCCCGCAGACGGGTGACGATATCGTCAATGCCCGTCACTGTGCCAATGGGTGGGCTATTGATATCCACAAAATGCGACAGTGACAGGCCCTGGAATACCAGGTGGCTGTGGCTGTCGATAAATCCCGGAATCAGCGTTTTGCCGGCGAGTTCGGTCACCCGGGTATCGGCACCGACATAGGCGCCCACTTCGTCGTCATCGCCCACCGCGACAATGCGGTTGCCCGATACCGCAACAGCCGTCGCGGCAGGCTTGTCCGGGTCCATGGTAAGCACCACGCCGCCGCGGTAGACACTGTCCGCGGGTTCGGTTGCGGCCAGCAGGCCGTGTGTCGACAGGGTGAGAAGGGCCGTGGTGACGGCCCGCCGCCAGTGTGGAAGCTCTGCCAAAGTACTGATCATGTCATAGTCCTTATGGGATTGTTGTGTTGCCAGGTAAGTCCGTCTCTGCCGGCGGCATCCGTTGTGGATCACCGCCCGTTATCGATAACGGGCTTTTATAATAGTCTTTCCGGCACAATGAGTGACAGCGTGGTGGCGGCAAAACGCTGCCACCAACTGGTTTGGGGCTCGTGGTCGTATGCAGCCACTCCATGATCCGACACCGGGTCACTCCAGTGCAAATCGGTGTCCACCAATTGTACGCGGTAGGCGCGCCGTGCAACGGTATGTTCGAAGGCCTTTTGCAGTTTCTGCGCCAGCGGCCGGTTCTCTATCACCACGCCCATCTCGGTATTCAACGCCACCGAGCGCGGATCGAGGTTAAAGGAGCCGACAAACAGTCGCTCACCATCTGAACCCATGGTCTTGGCGTGCAGGCTGGCGGAGGAAGACCCCAGCCAGCTCTTGTTGCGATTGTTCCGCGCCGGGTCGGGTTTGAATTCGTACAGTTCCACACCGGCCCGCAGCAGGTCCTTGCGATAGCGCATGTAGCCCGAATGTACGAGGCCGACATCATTGGCCGCCAGTGAATTGGTAAGGATACGTACCCGCACGCCACGCGCCACCAGCTGGCGGAAAAATGCCACCAGAATATCGCCTGGAACAAAATAGGGCGACACCACCAGCACCTCGCTGCTGGCGCCGGACAGAACGGGTGCAAGCTGGGGCGCGAGATGGGTTTGCGCGGTGATATCGCGGCTGTAGACTTTGTTGGGGTCATCGTACACCAGGGTTGCGTTGCCCCAAAGCAAAGGCAGGGAGCCAAGACGCAAGTGCTCCAGTTCGTGGCGCTCAGCGATGGCGCGCACGTAGTCGCTCTGCATGTAGGTCACCACCTTGCCTTCCAGACGCTGGCGGGCGAGTCGCAGGCGCTCCCGCCCGGTTTCACTGCTGTCCACAAAGGCAGAAATAGGGATCGCCAGCTGACTGTTCCAGTACTGGTCGAACATGGCGGACACTTTGGGCACCACCGGGCCGATGCCGAGCACGTCCAGATCCTGAAAGGTGGTGTGGGATGCCGCGTCAAAGTACTCGTCGCCAATATTGCGACCGCCAATCACCGTGACCAGGTTATCGGCCGTCAGTGATTTGTTGTGCATGCGGTGGTTCAGGCGTCGCAGATCACCGACAAAGCCCAGGCTGCGGCTACCGCGATAGCCAAAGGGATTGTACACGCGGACTTCGATATTCTGGTGAGCTTCGAAGCGGGCCAGGATGGCGTCCTTGCCCTCGGTATCCAGATCATCCAGCAACAAACGCACCCGCACGCCGCGATCGGCGGCCTTGAGCAGCGCATCGGCCAGCAAGGTGCCACTGGTGTCCACATGCCAGATGTAATATTGGACATCCAGACTACGATCAGCCCTCGCCACCAGTGCCATGCGCGCGACGAAGGCATCCATGCCATCCTCAAGGGGGAAAAAGCCCGACTGCCCGTCTTTCCCCAGCCCGCTAAAGTCGCGCTTCATCATACGTCCAAGCCGGGTGGTGGCCGTATCGGTCGCCACCTCGCTGACCGGCTTGTCATAGGCGGAAGGTGACGGCAGGCCGGCGCAGGCCCCGACCAATGAAAAGCACAGCAGAACCGCTGCACGCGCAATGACGACGGAGGAGGAGAAAACAACCATACTGGCAAACATCAGTGGCAACCCCGGAGCATAAGCTGGCGTCAGCAACCGATTGTAACGACGCATGGCCTGGGTGCAACTGCAAATCCAGTCGCGCTTGCGACGCCGCGGAGGCAACTGCTATAAGGTGTCTTCGCCAAAAACACGGAACACACTATGGCAAACACCGGAACCAGCGACCCATTGCACCATCCATTCAATCGCGCCATCCGCTTGACGGCCACCGGAGCGGATCGTTACCAGGGCCAGATAACGGCAGACTACGCCAATTTCATCGGCCCCTTTGGCGGTACCCTGGCGGCAGTACTGCTGCAAGCCGTCTGCCTGTCACCCCAGCGCATGGGGACGCCCTTGGTATTGACGGTGAACTTTGGCGGTCCTGTGGATGATAGTCCTTTCACCGTCACTGCCCGAGCCACTCGTACCAACCGCTCTTCCCAGCACTGGGTGATGGACCTCCAGCAGCATGGCGAGACACCGCTGACGGCCAGCGCCATTGTTGCCGAACGCCGGGACAGCTGGACCAATCAGGAGCGCGCCTTTCCCGGGGTGCCGGCTCCGCAGGACTGCCCGCAACTGCCCACGCAAAAGCTGTCGCGCTGGGTGAGTAACTACGAGATGCGCGTGGTCCGGGGCATTCCCGCCGACTTCAGCGGCAGTGCCGCCGAACAGGACAGTTCGGAGACCGTGCTGTGGGTGCGCGACCAGCCGCAGCGCGCCCTGGACTTTCTCTCTCTGGCGGCCATGGCGGACAGCTTTTTTCCCCGCCTGTTCATCCGCCGCCCGACCATGGTGCCAGTGGGTACTGTCAGTCTCAGCACCTACTTCCACGCCGATCAGGTGGAACTCGATGCGCTGGGAAGTGACTTCCTGCTCGCCTGTGCCCGGGCCAAACGCTTTCACAAAGGCTTCCACGATCAATCGGCGGAGCTGTGGAGCCGAGACGGCCAACTGCTGGTCAGCACCCAGCAGATGGTGTATTTCAAGTCCTGAACCGCAGGCGGCGGCCCGTGCAGCACGCTGCCGGGGCGGTATTGAGCGTCCAGTGCTCAGGACAGGCGCTGCCGGAAATCCTCGTAGCCAAACTCACGGATCACCCGCAGCGCACCGGTTTGCGAATTCCACACGGCGATGGCCGGCAGACCACAACCGTTGAAGGTGGTGGTTTTCACCATGGTGTAGTGGGACATGTCCTGGAATATCAGGCGCTGCCCGATCTGCAGGGGAGCGGCAAAACTGTAATCGCCGATCACATCGCCGGCCAGGCAGGTCAACCCGCCCAGCCGGTAATCGTGGCCCAGCTCCCCCGCTTGGCCGGCGCCGAGAACACCCGGGCGATAGGGCATTTCCAGTACGTCTGGCATGTGACAGGTGGCGGAGGTATCGAGAATGGCCTGGTCGACGGCGTTCCAGCCCAGGTCCAGCACCGAGGCCACCAGTACGCCGGTGCCAATGGCCACCGCTTCACCGGGCTCCAGGTAGACCTGCACACCGTGTCGCGCGGAGAAATCACGGATGCAGTGCACCAGGTCGTCGATCTGGTAGCCGGGCCGGGTGATGTGATGGCCGCCGCCGAAATTCACCCACTCCATGCGTTCCAGCAGATGACCAAAGCGCGCTTCCACCGCCGCCAGCGTGCGCTGCAGGGGCGGGAAATCCTGCTCGCAGAGGGTGTGGAAATGCAGGCCGGTGATGCCCTCCAGGGTGGACTCATCCAGTTGCGACAGGGGAATTCCCAGGCGCGAACCCGGCGCGCAGGGATCGTAGATGGCAACATCCCCTTCCGAATGCTCGGGATTGATGCGCAGCCCGAAGCGCAGGTTGGGGCGTCGCGCCAGTGCCTCACGCACCAGTGGCCGGGCACGCTGCCACTGGCCGCAACTGTTGAAGACCAGGTGGTCCGCAATCTCCAGGATGCCCGCCAGGTCAGCCTCGCTGTAGGCGGCGCCGAACACGTGCACCTGGCCCTGATAGTACTCGCGGCCCAGGCGCGCCTCCTGCAGGCCGGAGGCGCAGGTGCCGCTCAGGTAGCGCGACACCAACGGCGCGAAATGCCACATGCTGAAGGCCTTGAGCGCAGCCAGCACCTTCGCCCCGCTGCGCCCGGCCACCTCGGCGAGGATGCGCAGGTTGCGCTCCAGCGCCACCTCGTCCACCACATAGCAGGGTGAGGGCAGGCGCGCGGTATCCAGTCGGGAAAAATCAGTGAACTGGTGAACCTCCACTTACAGCTCCGCCCCCTTTTGCACATCCAGGCGGAAGCCGGGGTCCAGCTCCACCACCGTCCAGGGCAGGCCATAGCGGTTCATATCGGCCATGAAGGGGTCCGGATCGCACTGCTCCATGTTCCACACACCCGGGCGCTTCCAGTGACCGTCCAGTATCATCTTGGCGCCGATCATGGCCGGCACGCCAGTGGTGTAGGAGATGGCCTGGGATTTCACTTCCGCGTAGCAGGCCTCGTGATCGCAGATGTTGTACAGGTACATGACTTTCTCGGCACCGTCCTTCTTGCCGCGCACAATACAGCCGATGCAGGTCTTGCCCCTGGTACGCGGACCGAGGGTGGACG
>JBKDZQ010000321.1:0-5726 GCA_047971325.1 Parahaliea sp. | reverse complement strand
AAGAATGTATAATTTGATGGCTTGGAAGTGCATGCCAAGTCCATATTGCCGCGGTCCCGAGTTCAGCGTGACTGGTGCAGGGGCTCGTTCGTTATCGAGGATCGATCGCCTTGTTGATCTGGGATGGCTTGATACAGGTATTGCATCAATAATAACGAACTGGTCTGCGGCACGGTCCGCGATGCGAGATATAATAGATGACGCCATTTACCGAGGCGCTCAGGGCTCATTACAAACACTTGGGAGCCTGGTCCGAGCACAGTCTTTATGAATATCTGAAACAACGGGCCGATCTTTACCCCGATCGGCTGGCGATAGTTGATCCCGGCGACCGTGAACGCTTTTGCCGGGGCGCGCCAGTGCGTATGGACTATCGCACCTTCCTCGCCAGGGTGGATAGCTTGGCGACCATTCTGGAAAGGCTTGGGGTATGCGCTGGTGATGTTGTAACCGTACAGCTTCCCAATATATGGGAACTGGTGGCGTGCTATTTTGCACTGGCGCGGCTGGGTGCCGTTATCAGCCCGATTGCCGTACAGTACCGGGCGCGTGAACTACAAAACTCGCTCGAACAAACCCGTTCCAGAACCTATATTACCAGCACTAACTTCAAGGGCTTCGACTTCGCGAGCTATGTGCTTGAGAGATTGCCAAATGCCTTTGACAAGGTTCTCGTTGTGGAGGAATTGGCGCCCAATGGCGCCGCCTCTCTGCCGTTGCTGACTGAAAATTATACTCTGCTTCCCGATGGTGAGGCGGCACTGGTGGATGCCGACAGTATTGTTACGATTTGCTGGACGTCCGGTACGGAAGGGCTGCCAAAAGGTGTACCTAAAACACATAACAACTGGCGTGCCAGCGGTTTTGGCGTAATCGATGGTTTTGGTATTGTCGAAGCAGAGACACTGCTTTTGCCCTTTCCCCTGATCAACACCGCTGCGGTTGGGGGTATGATGATGCCGTGGTTGCTTTGCGGTGGGACTTTGGTGCTGCACCATCCTTTTGATGTTGAGGTGTTCTTGCGTCAGTTGGTCGAGGAGAAGGTGACCGTCACTTTGGCTGCTCCGGCCTTGCTGTCCATGTTGCTCGATGACCGCCATCTTCGGCAAAAACTTGAGGGTAGCAGCCTGCGCAAGGTCGGAACAGGGTCCGCGCCCCCCAGCCCGATGTTGTTGCGTGACTACCAGGAAAAGCTGGGAATCAGCGTGATCAATATGTTTGGTTCCAACGAAGGTATGTTGCTGTGTAGCGATTGTGAACTGATGCCGGAGCCTGAACAGCGTGCCCGGTTTTTTCCACGTGTCGGGGTCCCAGGTATCCACTGGAGCAATCGTGGCGCCAACTGGATGCGAACCAAACTGGTTGACTGTGATAGTGGTGAGGTTATTGAAGAGCCGGGGCGCCCAGGGGAGCTTGCCTTTCAGGGGCCTTCTCTTTTTCCGGGTTATTACCGCAATGGGGGTCTGGACCGAACTGCCTTCGATGAGGACGGCTACTACCGCACTGGCGACTTGTTTGAGATAGTGGCTGATGAACAGGGGCCGCGTTTCTTGCGGGTGATTGGTCGACAGAAGGAAATTATCATTCGCGGCGGGTTCAATATTTCACCCGCCGAACTCGATGCCCTGCTGGTGGAAATGCCTGGAATCCGTGAAATTGCCTGTGCCGGTATTCCGGATCAGCGACTGGGTGAGCGAATTGCCGCCTATGCAGTTGTCGATCATGACGCGACTATCACTCTTCCGACGATTTGCGAGTTTCTGGAACAGCGTGGGCTCGCCCGGATAAAGTGGCCAGAGAGGCTCGTATTGCTGTCGGAACTGCCGCGCAATGCCTTGAATAAAGTGGTACGCAGCGCGTTGGCAGCTCAGCCAGTACTTTCGGAAGAGGGGTTGTCATGACGGCAGGCACTAAAGGTCCGAGCACAACGACCACATCGCACGGCAACGAGGACCAGCAGTGGCCCAACTCAAACTACGCCTGGTATGTGACCTGGTTGCTTATGGTGCTGTACATGTTTTCCTTTGTCGATCGCACCATTATTGTGTTGCTGATCGAGCCAATCAAGCGTGATTTGCACCTTACCGACACTCATGTCAGCCTGTTGTATGGTTTTGCTTTTGCTGTGTTCTATACCTTTCTCGGCATACCTATTGCAAGACTTGCCGACTATAAAAACAGACGCAGTATTATCGCAGTTGGCGTTCTGATCTGGAGTGCCATGACTTGCCTGTGCGGCCTTGCTCGCAGTTTCGGCCAGTTGTTTATTGCCAGAGTGGGGGTGGGCGTTGGTGAAGCCGCGTTGTCTCCAGCGGCCTATTCTTTGATCGCGGACTACTTCCCGGAAGAAAAGCGCGCAAAGGCCATGAGTGTCTACACTCTGGGCTTGTATCTTGGTGCAGGCATGGCTTTGATTCTTGGCGGTATGGTCATCGAGTTGATAGATAATCTAGGTACTATCTCACTGCCGCTGGTGGGTCAGTTATACAGCTGGCAGGTGGCCTTCATAGCGGTGGGGTTGCCAGGAGTGCTGTTTTTCTTGCTGATGTTTACCGTGCGCGAACCGGCGCGACAGGGTGTTTCGGCAAGCGATAAGGCTGTGATTCCTCTGGGAGAAGCAGTTGGCTGGTTTGCGCAGCGTTGGCGATTCTACGCCAGTTTCTGTACAGCCATGGCTTGCCTGGTGATGTATTCCTATTCTCTCACAGCCTGGACACCTTCGTTTTTTATTCGCACGTACGGTTGGACTACGCTGGAAATCAGCCGGTACTATGGACTGGTAATGCTGGTGTTTGGGCCAGGAGGTATTCTTGTAGGCGGTTGGTGGGCCAGCCGTCGCATGGCCGAGGGAGATACCCTGGCGAATATTCGCATGGCGATTATCTGCTTTGCAGGGCTCGTTATCCCGGCAGCCACCATGTCACTGGTTGGTGACCCCTGGCATGCTCTGGGTTTGGTCGCGGTGGTAAAGTTTCTCAGCGGGCTGCCTTTGGGCGTGGCCATGGCGGCCATGCACGAGGTGACGCCTAATCGATTGCGAGCGCAGGCCGCGGCGTTTTATCTGTTCACCATCAATATTCTCGGCTTGGGTCTTGGCCCGACACTGGTGGCACTGTTGACGGATTATGTCTTTGCCGATCCGGCAGCATTGCGCTACTCCCTGGCCATAATCGGACCGGTTTCCAGTTGTTTGGGCTTGGTCCTGTCCGTTTACGCAATGCGCCAGTTTCGAAAGCTCAGGCTTAGTCGTTGGGAGTAATATTTTGACCAGAATGCCTCCCGATTTGCTGTTGCTTCCCGGGTTATTGAATGACGATACTGTGTGGCGTCACCAGCGGCGGGGGCTGGCGGATTGTGCGGGGATTCATGTGGCAGCCTACGGCGACTGCGACAATATCGGCGAGATAGCTGCGCAAGTGCTGGCTGGTGCCCCGGAAACCTTTTTATTGGCTGGCTTTTCCATGGGAGGTTATGTGGCCATGGAAATGCTGGCGCGTGAGCCTGAGCGGATCAAAGGCTTGGCTTTGGTGGCCACCTCGGCCCGTGCAGATACTGTCGAGCAGCGCGTGGTGCGCCAGCAGGTCATCGATGCTGTACAGCGGGGTAAATTCGATAAAGTGGTTGCAGCCACTTCTGAGCTGGCTTTGCACGGTACGGGAGTGGCGGTGGATGCTGCCCGTGCGCAAATGGTGGAGATGGCGCGCGCCATTGGTCCCGAGCGTTTTTCCCTGCATATGCGCGCAGTGATGAATCGCCGCGACCTCAGGATGTTGCTGCCGTCGCATCAGGAGCCAGGCCTGGTGGTAATGGGGGAGCGGGACCGGGTGATGTCGAATGATCACTCTCGCGAACTCGCGGTGAACTTGCCGCGGGTTGAGGAACTGGTTGTTGCTGAATGTGGACACATGGTGCCTTTGCAGGCGGCGGAATCGTTATCCCTGGCTATGCGTCGATGGCTGGAATCGGCATCGATGTAGCATTGATGCGGGGTCCGTGGCGTATTGCCGCTTGAGTGCCTTTTGAGGCAAAACGGCACCGATCGGAATAGCTGTTTGCAGGGCAACCCACCGTCGTGAGTGGCGGTGGGTTGTCGCAGGTGCCTGAGGGGCGATCGCAGCTGAATGTTCAGCTTTTGCTCCAGATATCCTCACCTCTAACCCACATAGCGTGGAACCCGACGTGGAAGCGGCGCGGCATGCGGATAGATGTGATCGGACCCTGTTCTATATCGCGCGCATCAAAGATTAGACAGCGGGAACTCCAATCATGGCTGCTGTGGACAAAAGTCACCAGATAACCGTCGTCTTCAGCGGCGTCAAAGCCGGCTCCTTTGTGCGGGGCGAAGTGGGTTTCACTACCACAGGATCCTTTGCCATAGTTATAGCGCTGGTAGCTACCATTGGTCAGGTCGTATTTGAACAGGGCATCGAAGGTCTGGCAGCGACCGCTGATATTCCCTTCTTCCTCAATGAGCGGGATGTACTGATGATAGGCGTAGCGGTTCTTTTGTCCCATGTAGAGATGGTTAGTGGTTGGGAACTCGGTGTTGGTGTCGTCAAGCACGCGCTCGCGTGTCTTGCCGCTGCGTAGATTGAAACGCCATTCATGCAGTTGATGAACACGGCGACGTTCCGCCAGTTGGGAAGCCAGCGGGCCTTCCATGGGGTCGCGACGACCGCCCGGGTCTGGCTGTCTGCAGCCTACCATGACCACTTCATCACTTTCTTCCCAGCAGTTAACGATATGCAGAATGTAGCAAGGCTCGGCCTCGAACCAGCGCACTTCATGCGATTGCCCGTGTCTGGGGATTACTCCGAAGCGTGAGGGCAAATCAGGGTGGAAGGTAACGACCCGCTTCTTGTGCTTTTTTAGTGTGTTCACGTCAGGGAAGTAGGGAAGGTCATGGAGGATGGAGTAGTTGGGTGTCACACCGATATCATGCGGAGAGCGCGGGCCGGGAATATCGATAGGAACATCGAGGAGTAGTTCCCCTTGAGCGTTGGCAACTCCGTAGCTCATGTAGGGTTCCTTGTCCTGGTAATTGAAGAACAGCAATTCCCCGGTACGCATATCCACCTGGCTGTGGGCGGACAGATTGTGTTTTAGCTTGCCGCCAAAATCCTCAGGTCCGTGGGTTTCCAGTGTTATCGGGTCGATGCTGTAGGGTTGGCCCGCGAGATACCAAAGGCTCATCAGCTTCCCGGCATAAAATATGACGTCGGTATTGCTGTTGTCCTTGATCGGTGAGTGGGGCAGATCGAAGTTGAACGGGCCGCAAATACCTGGCCAAAGATTTTCTCCCCGCTTTGCCTCCTCGTTGAATTCGAAGGTGCGAACCCATTTGGAATTGTAGTGGGCCTTGCCGTCCTGAAAGCGAATGGCGTGCAACATGCCGTCGCCATCGTAGTAGTGGTACTTGGTTTTCGGTTTGAAGCGTTGACACGGGCCGTTGACCACGTACATCCCATACAGGTCTTCGGGTATGACGCCGGATTCCACTACCAAATTGTCCGAGATTACCTCGCTGTCCACAGGTGCGAAAAGACCGTGCAGGTAGGGATGGTCTACCTCCCAGATCCAGTCAGGCGAGCCTTCCGGGGGGCGTCCATCGGCGGAATAAGGATCAATATTCCTGAATGTAAGCGGCAGTGCTCTGGCTGCCGCGGAGCGGCTTGCTGAATCAGCTTTCATTGTCGTGTTTCTTCACCTTGCAAAAATGTATTTCT
>JBKDZQ010000320.1:0-2780 GCA_047971325.1 Parahaliea sp. | reverse complement strand
TCGACGCCGAACACCTGGCCCGCCGGGGGCTGGCCCTCCGCCGAGAACAGTACCCCGAGGTGGACGTGGTGACCCAGTGCCAGAACGGCCAGCAGGCCCTGCAGGCGGAGACGGAGCACAGCCCGGAGCTGGTCTTTCTGGATATCCAGATGCCCGGCATGGATGGCTTTGAGGTGGTCGGGCATTTGCAGTCGGACCACATGCCGATGATTGTCTTCGTCACCGCCTTCGACCAGTACGCGGTGGACGCCTTTCGCATTCACGCGGTGGACTATGTGCTCAAACCGGTCGAGGAGGAGCGCCTGCGGGAGGCGGTGGACCGCGCCCTGGCCCGGCGCAGCCAGCAGGATTCAGCGCGGGAAAAACAGAAACTGCTGGAACTGGTGATGGGGCTGACCGGCAGTGGGGCCGGCTCCATGGAGGCTCCGGGAAATACCGGCCGGGCAGGACAGCGATGGCCGGAAAAAATCTCCATCAGGGATGGCGGCGATATCCAGTTCCTGCGGGTGGCGGACATCCAGTGGGTGGACGCGGCGGGGGACTACATGTGCATCCACGCCGGCGGCAAGACCCACATCATGCGCATCACCATGAAAGAGCTGGAAGCCCTGCTCGACCCCGACCAGTTCCTGCGGGTCCATCGCTCCACCATCGTCAACGCCGGCGGCATCACCCGCGCCCAGACCCTCAACAACGGCGAATACCTGCTGACCCTGGAGGGCGGCCAGCAACTCAAGGTGAGCCGCAGCTATCGGGACCGGGTCAGGCACCTGGTCGGAGGCTGAACCCCCCGTCACCCGCCGTGGCCTGAGGCTCCCGGACTGGCATCGCGGCGCGCCAGCCGCCGGGCCCAGGCATTGGAGGTCAGGCCGTGAGCCAGGATGCACAGGGTGATGGTCAACATCACCGTGGGAATCAGCACACTCTCCGAGGACAGTCCGGCGTCGCTGACAATCACCAGAAAAACAATGCTGGCGAGCCCCCGGGGGCCAAACCAGGCCATGAACAGCCGGTTTTCCAGCGGCTCGCTGGTACCCACCAGTGACAACAGCATCGGCAACATGCGAATCACCGTCAGGCTCAGCACCGCGTAGAGGACAATCTGCCAGGTCAGGTGCACCAGGTAGGTGCCCATGAAGACCGCCGCGAACACCACCCAGGTGAGCATGGCGGCCAGTTCACCCAGCTCCTCCGCGGCCCGCACCAGCATGTGGGTATGTTCCTGTGCCAGGTAACCGAACAGCAAACCACCAACAAAGCAGGCGATAAAGCCGCTGCCCTCGAGACTCTGGGCAGTGGCAAAGCAGGTCAGGGCCAGGGTGACCACCGGTATCTGCAGCCAGATATCGGTAAACCAGCCACGGGCGGCGGCAAAGCGCATCAGCCACGCGGCAATGCTCACCAGCACCAGGGCCACCGCCACGCCGATCAACAGTTCCTCCAGCACCAGGCGCATCGCCAGGTCGCCGCTTTCATCGGTCGAGGCACTGCCGGAGGCCAGGGCCAGAAACACCAGCAGCACCGGCACCGACAGGCCGTCATTGAGGCCGCTCTCGACATTGAGCCCCTCCCGCACGTGAGCCGGCACCTCGGGGTTGGATACCACCGCCTTGCCAAGGGCGGCATCGGTGGCCGCCAGCATGGTCGAGAGCACGCACACCTCGTAAAAACCCATGTCCGGAAACACCAGCATGCCCAGGGCCGCACCGAGCACCATGCACAGGGGCAGGCCGATCAGTAGCATGCGCGCCGGAATATAGGAGTGAGAATGCAGCGTCTTCAGGTCCGCCTTGGCGGCATCGTTGAACAGCACCAGCGCCAGGGTCAGGTCGGCGAGCACCCGCAGCTCCACTGCATCCACCTCGATATTCAGAATACCAAGGCCGGTTGGCCCCGCCAGCAGGCCAAAGGCGATATACAGGATGGGGCCGGTGAGGAAACTGCGTTCCACCCGGCCGGCAATCAGGCTGTATAGAAAGGCAAAGCCCGCGAATACCGCCAGGTTGTCATACATGGATCGATCCAGAATTATCCGTTTTTATCCAGCATAGACCATTGCCGACGGCAGCGCTTCACGCAGCCTCGCCACCAAACAGCTCGATAATCCGCTCCTGCAGGCCGCTGAGGGCATCGGACATCAAGGCGAAATCGGCGTCCAGCTTCGCCGCCATGTCGGCCTCGGGCAGGTCTTCATTTTCCTTCATCAGCTCCTGGGCGAACTTGAGCCGGCGCAGGCACAGGTCCTCGGCAATCACCAGCGACACCCGCTCTTCCCAGTTCAGGGCCAGGCGCGCCACCTGGCGCCCGGCGTTGAGGTGGGCTTGTACTTCCTCGCCCAGCAGGTCGACGCCCCGGCAGCGCACCACCCCACCGTCCTCGCCGGGTTCGCGCAATTCGCAGTCCTCGCCCAGGGCGAAGTCCCCAGGCAGGTTGTGGTGGGCCAGCCAGGCGGTCATGGTGGCGGTGGGGGCGTTGTTCACCTGGGGCAGCACCACCGGGAAGGAGCCGATGCACTCGCGCAGCAGGTTGAGCAGTTCCTCCGCGCGGGAGGCGCTGGCGGCATCCACCAGCACCCAGCTGCTGCGCGTGTCGATATAGGCGTACACCGCGGTGCTGCGGCTGAAGGCGCGGGGCAGGCAGTCCTGCACGATCTCGTCCTTCAGGCTCAGGCGCTCCTTGCGGTAGACCTTACGGGCCTGCTCGTTCTCGATGGCCTCGATTTTTTCCTCCAGCATCTCCTTCACCACGCTGGAGGGCAGGATTTTTTCCTCCCGCTTCAG
>JBKDZQ010000319.1:0-6600 GCA_047971325.1 Parahaliea sp. | reverse complement strand
CACCGCCGCGAACAACCCCGAGTCCAGTGCCAGGCGGTAGATGGTCCAGGGCGCCTGGCCGCCCTCGAAGGGGTCGGCGAAGAGATCGTGAATGGCCAGAATACCCCCCTGCAACAGGTGGGCGCTCCAGCAGCGGTAGTCGGTGAGAGCCGCATCCAGGCTGTGGCCACCGTCGATAAAGACCATGCCCAGCGGTGTGCGCCAGTGCCGCGCCACCACCGCCGAAGAACTCACCAGCGGCACCACGGTATCCTCCAGGCCCGCCTGGCGGATAGTGCGGCGGAACTCGCCAAAGGTGTCCACCAGACCCTCATCGGCGTCGAACACTGCCGGGTCGTGGAACTGCTCCCCGGCCTGGTGTTCCTCCGAGCCGCGATGGTGATCCAGCGCGTAGACCGTGCCGCCGTCGCGGCAGGCCTGTCCCAGGCAGAGGGTGGACTTGCCGCAGTAGCTGCCCACCTCCAGCACCGGCCCCAGTTGCCGCGCCGCCCGGGCGTGGCGGTAGAGGGCCTGCGCTTCATCGGCGGCCAGGAAGCCACGGATCTGGTCGAGGTCGACAGGGAGCTCGGGAATCATGTTGTGGCGTTCGCACTGGCAAAGGCCACCACGTTAGCGCCTTTGGTGGGTCCCGGCAATGGAGCAAAAGTCTCCTCAGCCTCCTCTGGCGAGGTGGACGGGTGGCGGGTATCCTCCCTACCGGTCACTTCCCTGAACACCGGAGCCCGGATGCGCTTCCTCTACAGCCTGCTGTTGACTTTGCTGATGCCGCTGATCGTACTGCGCATGCTGTGGCGCTCGCGGCGCTCGCCGCAGTACCGCCGCCGGCTGGGCGAGCGCCTGGGCCTGTTCAATCCCCCTGCCGACGACCGGCCGATGATCTGGGTGCACGCCGTCTCCGTGGGAGAAACCCTGGCGGCGGCACCATTGATCGAGCAGCTGATTGCCCGTTATCCCGGTTACCGGCTGGTGGTGACCACCACTACGCCCACTGGCTCGGAGCGGGTGCGGGCGCTGTTTGGCGAGCGCGTATTCCACGTCTATGTCCCCTGGGATTTGCCCGGCGCGGTGCGCCGCTTCCTGCGCCGGATCAGGCCGCGTCTGTTGCTGGTGATGGAAACCGAGCTGTGGCCCAACCTGCTGCATTACAGCCACACCAGTGGCTGTCGCACGGTGCTGGCCAATGCGCGCCTGTCCCGGCGCTCGGCCAAGGGCTACGCCCGGCTCGGCGGTCTCACCCGGCGCATGCTCGGTGATCTGGACTGCGTGGCCTGCCAGTCGCCAGAGGATGGCGAGCGCCTGGTGGCCCTGGGCCTGCCCCGGGAGCGCTTGCACATTACCGGCAGTATCAAGTTCGATCTGGAACTGGATGAAGGACTGCGCGCGCGCGCGCGGGCCCTGCGCGAGCCCTTCGGCGCAGGCGTGCGATCAATACTGGTGGCAGCCAGCACCCACCCGGGGGAGGACGAACAGTTGCTGGCCGCCTTTGCGGCGCTGAAACAGGCTCATGCCGATGCCCTGCTGGTGCTGGTGCCGCGCCACCCGGAGCGCTTTGACAGTGTCCACAGCCTGTGCAGCCGGGAGGGCTGGCAGGTGGCGCGCCGCTCACGGGAGCGGGTGCCGCAGGCGGATACCGATATCCTGCTGGGAGACACCATGGGCGAGCTGCTGCTGCTGTTCAGCGTCGCCGATGTGGCGGTGATTGGCGGCAGCCTGGTGGAGCACGGTGGACACAACGCACTGGAGGCGGCGGCCTGGGGGGTGCCGGTGGTGAGCGGGCCGTGGATGTTCAACTTCGAGGAAATCAGTTCGCTGCTGGTGCGGGCGGGCGGCATGCTGCGGCTGCCGGAGCCCGGGCAGTTGGAACTGGTGTTGCTGGAACTGTTTGCCGACACGTCGCGGCGGGAGCGGATGGGTCGCGCTGCGCTGGCTGTGGTGGCGGGCAACGGTGGCGCCCGGGAGCGCCTGCTGCAACGGGTGGCGGAGCAGTTGCCGCCACCCTGAGTGGCGCGGCGGCCAGGGGGCGTCAGGGAGCTGAGCTGGCGGTGGGTGCCGGCGGCTCCTTCAAGGAGGCGTCCAGGGTGTGGACATCTTCCGGGCTCAGCAGGCCGGCCTGTTCCTTCAGCTGCAGCATGTCCATGATATAGTCGTAGCGGCTGTTGGCGTAGTCCCGCTCGGCGGCGAACAGGGTGTTCTGGGCGTTCAGCACATCCACCACGTTGCGGGTGCCCACTTCATAGCCGGCCTGGGTGGCATCCAGCGCGCTCCTGGAGGACACGATGGCCTGCTTGCGCGCCGCCACCCGCGACACGTCGCTGACCACCGTCATGTGCAGCGAGCGGGTGTTGGTCACGGTGTTGCGGGTCAGGTTGACCCGGCTTTCCCGGGCAGCGTTGAATTCCTCGGCCGCCTTGCGGCGGTTGGCGCTGACGGCCCCGCCGCTGAACAGGGGTACCTGCAGGCTGACCTGCCATTGGCTCTCGTCGGCGTCGCGGCCCGGGGAGGTGTCAAACTGGGTGCTGGGCCGGCGGGTCAGGTCGCCGTCGGTGTCGTAGTCGGAGTAGAGGTAGCTGCCGGTGACGGTGGGGGCGTGCTCGAACTTGTTCGCCTTGGCCTGGTGGCGTGCGGCTTCCTCGGCGTAGCGTGCCGCCTGCAGGTCGAAATTGTTCTTCAGCGCAAAGTCCACCCATTGGGCGCGGTCCATTGGCTCGGGCAGTTGCGCCTCGAATTCATCGATCAGCACGCTGAGATTGTCGTGCTGCTGGCCGGTCAGCACCGACAGGGTTTCCAGCGCCACCCGCACGTTGTTCTCGTCGACGATGCGGTTTACCCGCGACAGATCGAAGGCGGCCTGGGCCTCGTAGACATCGGTGATGGCGATCAGGCCCACCTCGAAGCGCTGCTGAGTCTGCTCCAGCTGGCGCTCGAAGGCGCGCTCGGCAGCCTTGGAAGCGGCCAGATTGTCCTGGGCCCGCAGCACGCCCAGATAGGCCTCCACCACACGCACTATGAGGTTCTGCTGGTCGGAGGCGAAGGTGGCCTCGGCCTGCTTGCTGAGTTCCTTGCCCGACTGGAAAGTAAACCAGGCGGGCAGGTCGAAGATGGCCTGACTCAGGGAAACCTGATAGCCATGGGTATCGGTATCGGTATTGGTGGCGGTGTTGATGGTGCCGAAATTGCCACTGCTGTCGACACCGACGCTCTGGGAGTCGACGTCCTGGTCAGTATCGGTATAGTCGTAGCTGGCGCTGACCTGAGGCAACAGTGCGGCGCGGCTCAGGTTTTCCTGTTCCAGATTGGCGCGGTACTGGGCCTGCCTGGACTTGAGCTGGGCATCGTTGGCCAGTGCGAGTTCGTAAATGTCGCGCAGTGATTCCCCGCTGGCGGCGTTGGAAGCAATGGAGAGTGTCAGCGCCAGCAGCGCGACTCCGCGTGGTTTCATCCTGAATTTTCCTGTGTCATGCGGATGGGGCGCCGGGCAGTTTACCAGTGTGCAATGAGCGGCGCATGTTAATACGAAGCAATAAATGCTGCCCAGGTCCGGTCGAAAGTCTCATGCTAAATGCTACACTCTGCATTCGTCCACACGGACAGGGGTATTTGAAATGGTGCACAACGCAACAAAAAGCGTGTTTCACTGTGCGCTGTCGGGGCGCAAATGCCGCTCCGATCTGCCCCGCCTGTGATGTTGTTGTTGACGGAGATTGCGATGAGCGCTCAAGGGGCCGGAAAGCGGCCTTTCAAAATCGATATCGTTGGCCTGCACGCCCTGTGCGAGGCCAACTACGCCCGCCTGTTGCGGCTGTTTCCGGACTATGAGCACAGCAACCACCGGGAATTTCGCGTCGGGTCCGCACGGGTGGAAATCGAGGTTATAGAACGCTGTCGCTACACCACGATCTTCCGCCTGAGGCAGCACCGCCCCGAGGAGCGCTGGCTGGGCCTGCTGCGCATGGAGGCGCGGGCCTATCACGATGTCGGCATGCTGGAAATCGGGTCTTTCCAGTCCCATCGCCGGGCGGCGCCGCGCTACGATTATCCCAATGCGCAGATGCTGCAGGAGGATGAGAAAATCCAGCAGAACCGCTTTCTCGCCCAGTGGCTGGAACACTGCCTGGCCTACGGTGGGGCCAGCGTCAACATAGCGTTTTCCGAACTTCTGTAACATCGTTTATGTCCCACCCCCTGTTCCGGCAGCAGCTGCTCCCCCACGATGCGGGGGTGGTGCGCCTGTGCCAGCTGACCGATTGCCACCTGTCCCGGGAGAGCGGCGGCCGGCTGGTGGGCATGGATACCGACCACTCCCTGGACGCGGTGATATGCCAGGTGCAGCGGGATGGCTGGCAGCCCGACCTGGTGCTGTGCACCGGGGATCTCGCCGACCAGGGTGCCTCCGCGGCCTATGTTCGCCTGCGCGAGAAGCTGGCAGCCCTGTGTCCCCGGCAGTTCTGGCTGCCGGGGAATCACGACAATCGCGCCGTCATGGCCTCGCTGCCGGGCGGCGATGACCTGCTGAGCGGCGAAGTGCGCATCGGCAACTGGCAGATCCTGCTGCTGGATTCCCAGATACCCGGCGCCATCGGTGGGGAAATCGGCGCCGAACAGCTCGCCGCGCTGGATCGGACGCTGGACGACGGCGCCCGCCAGGGCCTGTACAGCCTGTTGTGCCTGCATCACCAGCCGGTGGCCATCGGCTGCGATTGGCTGGACGAGCAGATGGTGGCCGACGCCGATGAGCTGTTTGCTGTGGTGGATCGCTACCCGGGGGTCAGGGCCCTGCTGTGGGGTCATGTCCACCAGGCAGTGGATCGCCGGCGCGGCCCCCTGCGCCTGCTGGCGGCGCCCTCCACCTGCGTGCAGTTCGCCCCCGGCAGCGAGGATTTCCAGGCCGATGACCTGCCCCCGGGCTACCGCTGGCTGGAACTGCACCCCGGGGGCCACTTCGAGACCGGGGTGTCGCGGGTGCAGGGGGTGGATTTCGAGCTGAATCTGCAACAACGCGGCTATTTGAAATCCTAGCGCTCACAGCGTCGCCGGCCCTTGTGTACAATGGGCGCCCATCATTCCCGTGGTCCGTGATAAAACCTGCTAGATGAGCCAGTACACCTCCGAAGATATCGAAGTCCTCACCGGGCTGGAGCCGGTGCGCAAGCGCCCCGGCATGTACACCGACACCACCCGCCCCAACCACCTGGCCCAGGAGGTGATCGACAACAGTGTCGATGAGGCCCTGGCCGGCCACGCCGACCGCATCGACGTGGTACTGCACAGGGACGGCAGCCTGTCGGTGGCCGACAACGGCCGCGGCATGCCGGTGGACATCCACCCGGAGCAGGGCAAGCCCGGGGTGGAGGTGATCCTCTCCACCCTGCACGCCGGCGGCAAGTTTTCCAGCAAGAACTACCAGTTCAGCGGCGGCCTGCACGGGGTGGGTGTATCGGTGGTGAACGCCCTGTCCAGCGAGCTGGAGGTGATTATCCGCCGGGACGGCGGCGTGCACCGCATCGTGTTCGCTGGCGGCGAGAAAAAATCCGACCTGGAATTGATCGACACCTGCGGCAGGCGCAACACCGGCACCACGGTACGTTTCACCCCGGACCCGAAGTACTTCGACTCGGTGAATTTCTCCGTATCGCGTCTGCGACACGTGCTGCGGGCCAAGGCGGTGCTGTGCCCCGGCCTGCGGGTCACCTTCCTCGATGAGAAAAAAGCCGAGAACGACGAGTGGTACTACGAGGACGGCCTCACGGATTACCTGGCCGACGCCACCATCGACTTTCCCTGCCTCCCCGAGCGGCCCTTCACCGGCAGCTTCAGCGGTTCCACCGAGGCGGTGGAGTGGGCCGTGCAGTGGTTGCCGGAGGGTGGTGAGGTGGTGGCGGAGTCCTACGTCAACCTGATTCCCACCGCCCAGGGCGGCACCCACGTCAACGGCCTGCGCACCGGCCTGCTGGACGCTATGCGCGAGTTCTGCGAGCTGCGCAGCCTGCTGCCGCGGGGGGTGAAACTCAGCCCGGATGACATCTGGGAGCGTTGCTGCTACGTGCTGTCCTCCAAGCTGGCAGACCCGCAGTTCTCCGGCCAGACCAAGGAGCGCCTGTCCTCCCGTGAGGCGGCGGCCTTTGTCTCCGGGGTGGCCAAGGACGCCTTCAGCCTGTGGCTGAACCAGCACACCGAGGAGGCGGAAAAACTCGCTGAACTGTGCATCAGCAACGCCCAGAGCCGGCTGCGCTCGGCCAGGAAGGTCACCCGCAAGAAAGTCACCGCCGGCCCGGCGTTGCCGGGCAAACTGGCGGACTGCTCCGGCGAGGACCCGGCCCGCGGTGAGCTGTTCCTGGTGGAGGGCGACTCCGCCGGCGGTTCCGCCAAGCAGGCCCGGGACCGGGAGTTCCAGGCCATCCTGCCCCTGCGTGGCAAAATCCTCAATACCTGGGAGGTGGACTCCCAGGAAATCCTCGCCTCCCAGGAAGTGCATAACATCTCCATCGCACTGGGTATCGACCCGGCCTCGGACGACCTCTCCGGCCTGCGCTACCACAAGGTCTGCATCCTGGCCGACGCCGACTCCGACGGGCTGCACATCGCCACCCTGATCTGCGCCCT
>JBKDZQ010000318.1:0-2642 GCA_047971325.1 Parahaliea sp. | reverse complement strand
CCTTTGCTGTCAGCTAGTTAAATCTGACAAAGTAGAATTAGATGACATTGTCGATATCGCTGCCGATGCCGAAGACCCCGATGGCACAATAACCTGGGTGGAGTTCTTTGCCGATGGACTAAAAATCGGCGAAACTGGTGAGTTTCCCTACACTCTCGCGTGGCTGCCCCCGGCCATAGGCTCCTATAGCCTGACCGCGCTGGCCACCGACGACAGCGGCAACAGCAGCAACTCCGCTCCGGTCGACATCACGGTAGAAGAGGACACGCCGGGCGGTGGTGGTGATACAGTGACCCTGCAGCAGGGTGTCGACGGTTACAGTGGCACCAGCGACGCCTACGTCTACGATTTCTTTGGCAACGCCAATTACGGCGCGCGGACCACGCTGCGCGACCGGCGTGCCAGATGGGGTGGACTTTTCCGCAGCTTCCTGCGTTTCTCCATCTTCCAGTCCGAAGGCGGCCCAGTGCCGGATGGCGCGACTATCCTGTCCGCTTCGCTGGGCCTGTACAAGAGCAAGGTTTACGACCATGTGTATCGCATGCACCCGCTGCTTGTCGATTGGCAGGAAAGTGAGGTCAGCTGGAACAGCAGCGGTAACGGTGTGGCCTGGGCTTCACCCGGTGCGCAGGCTTCGGGTATTGACTACGGCAGCACGGAAGATGCGGAAGCCAGTACGCCCTGGGGGATCGGCTGGGTAGAGTTCGACATCGCCCAGGGGGTTCAGGCTATCGCCGACGGGCGGGCCAACTACGGCTGGGTCCTGCATTCAGTCAGTGGTAACGGTAACAACAAGGTATTTTACAGCAGCGAGTATGACAACGATCCATCACTGCGGCCGAGGCTGACCATTGAGTACAGCTATTAATTTTACTGTGTTATAAATAAGGCCCCTCCCGTCCTCGCCCGCAACAGGGACACAATCGCAGCGTTCTGGCCATCGCGCGGGCCAGTCGCAACCGGCACGTGGCAATGGACACGGGGTCATGGTGCTGCATCGGACCGAGCCCCCCCGAGGGCGGAAGCCTTCGGGTAGGGCAGGTTCCCTGAGAGTTATAACTGAATCGGGTGTTTGAGGATTTGAAAAAAAGCGGCGTATCTGGTTGATTTGTTGTCGCCAAACAAGTCAATCAACCAAGAGGATACGCCACTGTGAGTAAGAGTAACGTTATTGAATTTGAAGGTCGAGCAGGGAATTCCGACCCGCTGGCGGAGCTGCTTCGCTCCGGTGCCAGGCAGCTACTCCAGCAGGCAATCGAGACTGAAGTAAAGGAATTTCTGGCCGCACATTCAGACCGGACACTGGAAGACGGGAGAGCCGGTGTGGTGCGCAATGGCCACCTGCCGGAGAGGGAAATTCAGACCGGTATCGGCCCGGTGACGGTGCGGATTCCCAAGGTGCGGGCCAAAACCGGGAAGCCGGTGACATTCCGCTCGGCGTTGGTGCCGCCTTACGTGCGCAAGACCCAGTCACTGGAAGCAGCGCTGCCGTGGTTGTACCTGAAGGGTGTTTCCAGCGGCGAGATGGGTGCTGCACTGGAAGTGCTGGTCGGCCCGGAAGCGAAGGGCCTGTCTGCCAGTACCGTGTCACGCCTGAAGCGCACCTGGGCGCAGGAATACCCGGCGTGGCGTGAGTCACCGCTGAACCGGGATCGCTGGGTCTATGTGTGGGCCGACGGCGTCTACAGCGGTCTGCGGGCAGAACAAAGCAAGCTCTGCGCTCTGGTGGTCATCGGCGTGAATGAGCGCGGAGAGAAGCATTTCCTGGCGATTGAGGACGGCGTTCGGGAATCAACCCAGAGCTGGCGGGAGGTGCTGTTAAAGCTGAAATCCCGCGGCATGAATGTGCCTCAGTTGGCCATCGGTGATGGCGCCATGGGTTTCTGGGCAGCGCTGGAGGAAGTGTATCCGGAAAGCCGGCAGCAGCGCTGCTGGATGCACAAGACGATGAATGTCCTGAACTGTCTGCCGAAGTTACTGCAGCCGAAGGCCAAGCAGGCGCTGCATGAGATCTGGCAAGCGGATACGCGGGAGGATGCCGAAAAAGCGTTCGATCTGTTCCTCAAGACCTATGAGCCGAAGTACCCGAAGGCAACGTTGTGTTTGCAGAAGGATCGGGATGAGCTCATGGCGTTCTATGATTTCCCTGCGCAGCACTGGCAGAGCATACGGACGAGCAATCCGATTGAATCAACCTTCGGCACTATCCGCCATCGTACAAAACGGTCAAAGGGCTGCCTGACACGAGACGGCATGCTGCACATGATGTTCAAGTTGGGCCTGTGTGCCCAGAAGAACTGGCGCCGCCAGCGAGGTTTCAACTATCTGGCGAAGGTCATTACGGGAGTAAAATTCATAGATGGTATCGAGGTAACGGAATCAGACCAGGCCGCCGCTTGATTCAGGTTCGCAAACACCAGATTTGACAATAACTCGTTCCCTGAATCGGGCAGCGTTTTTTTCTGCCGCTGAGCCGTTCCAGTATCAAAACCCATAGGCGGCAATACACAGGCTCGCATGGTGATGAAACCCTCGCCAGTTGCGGCCCTCATAGTGTCCCAGGCCCAGTTCCTGCTTCAGTTCCTCATCGTCACGCTCAATGCGCCGATTATCGGAGTCACGGATTCAGGTATCAGATTGAT
>JBKDZQ010000317.1:0-2210 GCA_047971325.1 Parahaliea sp. | reverse complement strand
CCTTTGCTGTCAGCTAGTTAAATCTGACAAAGTAGAATTAGGCGGGAAAAGCCGCTTGCGGGCAAGTCACAATTGCCCGGGCTCCATAGGAATAATGCCAATCCCGCCAACTGGATCACGGGCTTGTGCCGGGGTGCGCACTGCAGGGCCGGTGTGTGTTGCCACCCACTATCGGCTATAGTGGATGGCACAGGCCCTGTCGCTACACAACCTCTCTCAACATAGGACAAATACCATGACCACTACTACGACCACCGCGCTGCAACTGCGCTCGCTGGTGAAAGAGGACGCCACGCTGGAGCTGTCCCTGCAGGAAGTCGAGGTGCCAACACCCGGGCCCGACGAGGTGCTGATCAAAATCGACGCGGCGCCCATCAATCCCTCCGATCTGGCCCTGTTGCTGGGCATGGCCGACGTGGCCACGGCGCAGCAGTCCGGGACCCCGGAGCGGCCGGTGATCACCGCCGACATCCCGGAAGCGGCCATACGCATGTTGGCGGCTCGGCTCGGGCAGTCCATGCCGGTAGGCAATGAAGGTGCCGGCGAGGTGGTGGCGGCTGGACGTTCCGACGAAGCGCAGGCGCTGCTCGGTCGCACCGTGGGCATGTTCGGTGGTGAGGCCTTCGGCCAGTACCGCTGCATCTCCGCGCGCCAGTGCCTGCCGCTGGAGCTCGGTACCAGCGCCGTCGACGGCGCCTCCTGCTTTGTCAATCCGATGACCTGCCTGGCCATGCTCGAGACCATGCGCAGGGACGGCCACAGCGCGTTGGTGCACACGGCGGCGGCCTCCAATCTGGGGCAGATGCTCAATCGCCTGTGCCAGGCCGACGGGGTGCCGCTGGTGAACGTGGTGCGCAGGGAGGAACAGGCGCAATTGCTGCGGGGGCAGGACGCCCGCCATGTGGTCAACTCCAACGACGAGAACTTCCGCGCCCAGCTGGCCGACGCGCTGGCGGATACCGGCGCCACTCTGGCCTTCGATGCCACCGGCGGCGGCAAGCTGGCGGCGCAGATCCTCGGCGCCATGGAGGCGGTGGCGGCCAGCCGGATGAAAGAGTATAACCGCTACGGCTCCGATGTCTTCAAGCAGGTCTATATCTACGGCGCGCTCGATCTCTCGCCCACGGTGGTGCCGCGCACTTTCGGCTTCGCCTGGGGTATCAGCGGCTGGTTGCTGACGCACCATCTGGTCCGTTTCGGCATTCCAAAAGTGCTGGAGATGCGCACGCGGGTGGCGCGGGAAATTCACGGCATCTTCGCCAGCCGCTACACCCAGGAGGTGACGCTGGCCGGCGCCCTGGACCTGGAGGCGCTGCGTACCTACAGCCGCCAGGCCACTGGCGAGAAATTTCTGATTCGCCCCTGGGGATAGCGATCACGGGTTTGGAGGCTGCGTGGCGCGCTCGCGCGGCCTCCGCTACCATGGCGCGATGTTCAGTCCCGCCACAGCCGACCTGCCCATCTGTGAAGTGCTCCCCGCCCTGCGCGCGGCCTTGTCCGGGCGCAGCGAAGCGGTGCTGCAGGCGCCCCCCGGTGCCGGCAAGACCACCCTGGTGCCGCTGGCCCTGCTGGCGGAGAGCTGGCTGGACGGCCAGGGCATCATTGTAGTGGAGCCCCGCCGGGTGGCGGCCCGGGCTGCCGCCGGGCGTATGGCTGAACTGCTGGCGGAGCGGGTGGGGCAGACGGTCGGTTATCGCATTCGCCTGGACAGTTGCGTCAGCGCATCGACCCGGGTGGAGGTGGTGACCGAGGGCATCCTGACCCGCCGGCTGCAGAGCGACCCGGCTCTGGAGGGCGTGGGGCTGGTGATCTTCGATGAGTTTCACGAGCGCAGCCTGGACGCCGACCTGGGCCTGGCCCTGGCGCTGCAGGCGCGTGAACTGTTTCGCGAGGCGGATATGCCCCTGCGCCTGCTGGTGATGTCCGCCACCCTGGACGGGGCGGCCGTGGCCGCGCTGCTGGCGGATGCCCCCATACTCACTTCCCGCGGTCGCCAGTTTCCGGTGACCCTGCGTTACGGCGCCCCCCAGGGTTTGCGCGATGCCATCGTGCCGCGGGTGGTGGCGACGGTGCTCCAGGCCCTGGCTGAGCAGTCCGGCAGCGTGCTGGTGTTCCTGCCCGGACAGGCGGAGATCCACCAGGTGGCGGCGGCACTCCGCCAGCAGCTGGGACAGTTGCCGGACCCGGTGCTGATCTGTCCCCTTTACGGC
>JBKDZQ010000316.1:0-5977 GCA_047971325.1 Parahaliea sp. | reverse complement strand
TCTAAAATGTCCCCTTTGCTTTCGGGAGGGCTGTGTCACAGGAGCGCATTACCTTGAGTCGCAAAGAAATTGATCGGCCGGGGCTTATCCAGAGCGTCCACCTGAACCGCCCCGGGATTTGTGGAGGCTCATTGGTTTGCGCCTTCCCCAGATCAAGTGGGTAGTTTAGCCTGATACCCATGAAAGACTCACCGCTATACAGCACAGATCCTGTGCGGGACAAACACAGCAGCTGCAATGCGACGGTTGGTAGTTGCGGATCAGGCACCGTGTACCGGGAGGCGATGGTACGGGCTTGCTGATAGGTTAAACATCCTGCTGAGCGCCCCAGCGCTGTCAGCTTACGTTTCTACAAACGCCGCCAGTGTTTTATCAATAAACGCCCGTGCCACCGCGGCGTCGAAAGTCTGTTCATCGATATGTCCGGCGTACTCAAACATCGCCATAAACAGCTTTTGGCCATCTACCTCCTTTTTCAGGCTAAAGCGGCGCTCGCTGCGCAACAATTCACTCCATGCCAGGCGCACCTGTTCCCAGAACGGCCCGGTGGCTCGCCAGTAGTCATCGCCGGCGCTGAAGTCGAAGTCACTGATGCGCTGGTAGCGGTTGAAGCCGGCTTCCCGGGCGACATAGGGCTGGGCGGCATCCGGCTCGCCGGGGCCGTTGAGTACCATTTTCAGGTTGTCTTCCTCGTGCACCCAGCCGGTTGGGGTGATGGTGTGGCGGTTGGTGCCGGCGAGGGCCTGGTAGTCGTCGCGTACGCTGAATTCCCGGCGTGGCAGGGGGCGCCAGGTGTCATCGCTCTGCCAGCTCGAGTAGTTGGCGCTGTGTCGCCAGCGGCCGATGGCCTCGTAGCGCGGTGAGTCGTCCACCTGGAACACGGCCTGGGACCACGCTCCGGCTACCGCCTTGCGGCCCAGCTTGCGCTGTTCCCAGGTGTTGTCGCCGATGTAGACGTTGAGCAGGCGGTCCTCGTAGCGCCAGTCCTGACGCCAGTGCTTGACCACGGCGGGTTCGGAAATCGACCCATCCGGCATTTCAAAGCGCATCACGATAATGTGCTGGAGGCTGATGAAGTTCTCCTCGTCGGCCACCACATAGACATATTCGGTGCCCCAGGAGCGGTAGGGCCGCGGCGGTTTGTAGTCGCCGGTGAAGCCGACGGTCTCGATAAAGTCGAAGCTGGCGCGATAGGGTCCGGCCATGGCGAGAATGGCGCGCCGGTCGCGCTCCTTGCCGGAGATCCCCGGCTCCTGCAGGGCCTTCCAGGCGTCGCTGGGACCCTCGGCCAGGGTCACCTCCGGGCCTTTGGTAGTGCCGCCCCGGGGGGCCAGCTCACAGCTTTTGACGAAGGGCCAGGCAAACACGTACTGCCCGCATTCATTTTCCGCCGCGCTACTGCCCAGCGTCACCAACGCGGCGGCGCACGCCAGGGTTTTGGCAGTGGTTTTGCCAGGGATTCTGATCATGCTGTGCTCTCCATCAGCCAATGCAGCGGATTGATACTCTCATCTGCGTCCCCTTCTCCTCAAGCTCCGTCGGCCAGCTTGGCGGGGTCCAGCAGGACCAGTAGCTGCTGCCGGTCCAGGCCGGTTTCCTCCTGGGCCACGTCGACGATGGGGCGGCCCTGGGCGTAGGCTGTCTTGGCCACCTCGGCGGCCTTCTGGTAGCCGATGATGGGATTCAGGGCGGTAACCAGTATGGGGTTGCGCGACAGCGGAGCCTGCAGATGTTCCTCGCGCACACGGAAGCTGGCGATGGCCTTGTCCGCCAGCAGGCGCAGGGCACTGGCCAGCAGTTCGATGCTGTCCAGCAGGCGGTCGGCAATCAGCGGCAGCATGACGTTGAGTTCAAAATTGCCGGACTGCCCGGCCACGGCAATGCTCGCGTCGTTGCCGATGACCTGGGCGCTGACCATGGCCATGGCCTCGGGAATCACCGGGTTGACCTTGCCGGGCATGATGGAGGAGCCCGGTTGCAGGGCCTCCAGCTCGATCTCGCCCAGCCCCGCCAGCGGCCCGGAGTTCATCCAGCGCAGGTCGTTGGCGATCTTCATCGCCGACACCGCGGTGGTGCGCAACTGGCCCGACAGCGCCACCGCCGCGTCCTGGGAGCTGATATGGGTGAAGAAGTTCTCTGCCGGGGTAAAAGTGAGCTGGCAATCCAGGGACAGGGCCTTGGCAAAGTGCGTGGCAAACTGCGGATGGGCGTTGATGCCGGTGCCCACCGCGGTGCCGCCCTGGGCCAGGCTGCGCAGGTCATTGGCCGCGAGGCCGAGGCGCTGCTGGTTGTATTGCATCTGGTCGGCCCAGGTGCTCAGGCTCTGGCTCATGCGCACGGGCATGGCGTCCATCAGGTGGGTGCGGCCGGTCTTGATCTGGTGGTGCTCGGCCCGGGCCTTGTCGCGGGTGGTTTTGATCAGGTGGGACAGGGCCGGCAGCAACTGTTCCTCCAGCGCCAGGCAGGCGCTGACGTGAATGGTGGTGGGAATGACATCGTTGCTGCTCTGGCCCCGGTTGACGTGATCGTTGGGGTGGATGTCGAGTCCGCTGCGCTGGCTGCCCAGCCGTGCCAGCACTTCATTGGCGTTCATGTTGGTGCTGGTGCCGGAGCCGGTCTGGAAGATGTCCACCGGGAAGTGGCGCATGAAATCGGGCTCGCCGAGCAGGTTTTCGGCCGCTTGCACGATGGCCTCGGCCACGCCGTCCTCCAGTTCACCCAGTTGCCGGTTGGCCTTGGCCGCGGCGGCCTTTACCAGCAGCAGGGCGCGAATGAACTGGCGTGGCATGGGCCGTCCACTGATGGGGAAGTTGTTAACCGCGCGCTGGGTCTGGGCGCCGTACAGGGCCTCGGCGGGCACTGCCAGTTCGCCCATGCTGTCGTGTTCGATGCGTGTTGTGCTCATGTCGGGATTCCGCTGGTGGATGGGATGGTGTTCAGGCGCCCAGATCAATGGATCGCAACCGCGTGAACAGGAGTGATACATCCTGCTTGCTGATGTTGCTGTTGGCCAGTATCTGTAGTTCGTAGAGCGGGCGATAGATCACGTTCAGGCAGGTCTGCCGCCAGTGTCTGGGGTTGTTGCCGTCTTCTATGGTCTCAAAGAGCAGGACGTACTGGCCCCGCAGCCGCAAGCGACGCTGCAGCAGGGTTTCATCCGCTGTGGTGGGGGTATCGAGCTGGAAGAAGCGCTTGATCAGCGACGGGTTGTCGGGTTCCTCCGCGTAGCGGATTTTGCGCTTGAGCACTTCAAGCTGTAGAAATTCCGGCAGCATGGCGGTGGTTCCATGGCGTGGGTCGATGGGGCGGTCGGGAGCTGCCTGCCACCTTAAATTAAATGATAATCGTTCGCAACAAAAAGTCTCGATCACCCTTGCGCTGCAACTAGCGCTGGTACTGTTCCAGCGCCACCATGCGTTCCAGGCTGGCGATGTTGGCAGCCAGATTGGCCCGGTGCGGGTTGAGCTGTTGCGCGCGCAGCAGGTTGTCCAGTGCCAGCGGGTAGTCGCCCTGGCTGACGGCAAGGCGGGCCCGCCCCAGTCGGGCCCGCTCCTCGTAGGCTGGCAGGGCGGCGGCGCGCTCGAACAGGGTGCTGGCGCGATAGGGGTTGCCCTTGCCAAGCTGCTCGGCCAGTGCCAGCAGGGCATCGCCGTTGGCCGGGTCGAGCTTGATGGCCTGCTCCAGGCTCCCGGTCGCGCGTTCCGGCTGTTGTGCCAGTTGCTGCAGTTTGCCCTGGGCGGTCAGTAGCTGGCTGCGCTCGCGCTGGTTCAGCCTGATGCCCGGTGCACCGAGCCCCGCGATCAATTGCCTGGCGGCACCGGCTTCATCGCGTTGCACCAGCCACTGCAGGGTCTGGACGAGGTTGCCGGCGTGGTGGTCATCCAGGCGTTCAAGGTTGTCCCTGAGCAGCGACACGCCGCGATCGAGGCTGCCCTCCTGCAAGTGCAGTTGCGCCAGCACCATGATGTTGTCCGGTTCCAGGCGACCAAGCCGGGCGGCCATTTCGAGGCTGGCGAGGGCCCCGGTGGGATCGTCGGTATTGAGTGCGAGATTGCTGTACTGCAGCCACAGGCCGGCGTCGTCGGGATCGCTGGCGAGCGCCTCCTCGATCAGCGCGCGGGCGGCTTCGAAGTGGCGGCTTGCCACCAGTGCCAGCAGCAGGCCCCGGCGCCACTGGGGGTTGTCAGGGTCGAGGAACAGGGCCTGCTGGTAACCGCTGATCGCGCTCCAGGGCGAACGTTCCTGCAGGTTGAGATAGGCCAGCTGCCCGTACAGTTGGGCGTCGTTGGCGCCCAGCACCAGCGCGCGGGTGAGGTGTTTGCGGGCCTGTGCCTGCTTGCCCTGCTGCAGGTACACCGCCGCCAGGGCGCGATGGGCACGATCGAAATCCGGCATTTTTTCCAGCGTGGCGAGATAGGCGTCGCGGGCCCGGGGCAGCTCGCCAAGCGACAGGTAGAGCTGGGCCTGCACAAAGGTCAGGGCCGCGCTGAAGGTGGCGGTGTCGGCCTGGTTTAGCCGTTCCAGGGCGGCCCGGTAGTTGCCCTCGCGAACCAGCGGGCGCAGCTCGACCGCCAGCTTCTGCTCCTCGGGTTTCAGTCCCGCCTCGCGTTCGCGCAGGGGCTCGGTGCCGGTGTTGAGGATCCACTCGGGCTGCGGCAACTTGATGCTGAGGTTGGCGGCGCCGGGAACGGCTGCCTGCAACAGGAGCCAGACCGATAGCAGTCCGGCCAGGCCAAGCGGGCCGGGGCGTTTCATTGGCGGATCTCCAGCGGCCACACGAAGCGCGCGCGCACCGGGTTGCCGTCGAGGGTGGGGCTGGAAAAGCGGGAGCCGGCCACGATCTGGCCGATCGCGCTTGCCAGTGCGGGATAGGGGTTGTCGACGATGCCGATCAGCGAAGGCACGCCGCGCTCGTCGATGAAGATGTCCAGCTTGACCACCGCACGCCGGATATTGCGGCGGCTCAGGTCGCTGGGCCAGGGCGCGTTCTGTAGCGCGATCAGCCGGGGCGGCGCATCCAGCGCATCGGGGGCAAAGGCCTCCCAGTTGACGCTGAGATCCTGTTCCCAGCGCAGATTGCTCGGGGTAAATTCCGGTGCGTTGACGGTGAGCTGGTCCAGCAGGCGGGCGCTGTCGGCGCTGGCGATGGCGACCGGCGCGGGCGCCGCGGTAATGTCCAGCGCCAGTGCCGGTTCGCTCTGTGTGCTCCGGGAGGTCGGCGGCGGGGGCGGCGGCGGGGGCGGCGGAGGTGGCGGAGGTGGCGGCAGGGCCACCCCGGCGCTGCGCAGGGTCAGCTCGGGTGGCTGCGAGGCCAGTTGCGCGGTGCTGAAATACAGCAGGGCTGCGAGGCCGGTGCTCATGAAGGCCGCCAGCAGCAGCGCGAGGCTGTCACGGTAGCGGTCCCGACAGGCGCCGCCTGATGCAGTCATCGACCCGGCTTCGCGTTGCGGGTGGCGATATTGACCTCGCCGGCCCCCGCCAGTTTGGCGGCATCCAGCACCTGTACCAGCAGTTCGGTGGGCACCTTGCCGTCGGCCTGGATGACCACCGGTCGCTGCTGCTGGCGCAGCAGGGGTTCCAGGGTGCGCCGCACCCCTTCCACACCGATGCTGCTGCTGCTGCCGGCGTGGACCACCTGCCCGCGGTCGGTAATCGCCAGCAGGATCACCGCCTGGGGCAGCTGCCGGGCGGACAGCGCCTGGGGCTTGTCCACTTCCACGCCGCTCTCGCGCACGAACACGGTGGTGACGATAAAAAAGATCAGCAGGATGAAGACCACATCGAGCAGGGGCGACAGGTCGATGCCCCGCTCCTGGTGCTCCGCCTCCAGGCGCAGCTGCAGGCTTGGCCGCAGGCTCACGGTGCGCACTCCCGCTGCCGCCGAGAGGCGCCGAGCAGGTAGCGCAGGAACCAGGCCGGGATGGCGGTCATCAGCCCCCATTCGGTGGTGTACAGGGCCGCCGATATGCCCGCCGCC
>JBKDZQ010000315.1:0-2372 GCA_047971325.1 Parahaliea sp. | reverse complement strand
CTTGAACCCCCACACATTGCTGCACTAGAACCTAAATCTAGCGTGTCTACCAATTCCACCACTTCCGCGCATTGCCCCCGCCCCCGGAATGCCGACAACACCTGGATTCGCCATAATAAAGACGTTCCAAGCAGTTGATTTTTCGACGGTAAAGGGCCTGAAAATCCGCAATTGGAGACAGTTGCAAGGGCGCAGATTCTGCCACAAAGTGCCTATCCATTCAACTTGTGCCACCGCCTTGTGTCAGCATCCGCCCTCAATCCGTCAGGCAGGCCGGGTCGAAGGTGTATTCGCCCCGCAGCCATCCCGCCACTTCCGCCGCCGCCGGCCCCGGCAGGGCGGCGTACTCCCGGGCCAGGGCTTCCCTCCGCCGCCCGTCCAGGGCGTCCAGTCCGGGCTCCCGGAAACCTGGCCCGTCACGCTGCAGCAGGCGCCAGAGGAGCTCGCCCAGCACCTCGCCCTCCCAGGTGGCAGGGGGCTCTCCCCTGCCGTGCAGGCGGGACAGGCCGCGCAGCGCCGGCAGCGACAGCCAGGACTGGTTCATCGGGTTGCAGAAATGCCCGGCCAACTCACTGCCCAGGCCCGGCTCCCGCCCCGGCAGCGGCTCCAGATACAGGCGGCGACTGCGCACCGCGCCATCGTTGACCGGGTAGTTGTCCCACAGGGTCAGCGGCCGGCCAAAGGCGGCGGACATTTCGCGCAGCTCGTCGCGACCAATGTGCTCGGCACACACCCGGCTGCCAGTCCAGAAGGTATCCACCGCCGGTGGCAGCTGCGCGCCAAGATCCTGCCAGTAGCGCCCGGGCATTGCGCCGAAGTGCCTGGCCAACACCGGATCGGTGGAATAGTAGGTGGGACAGACCAGCAAGCGGGCGGAGGGTAACCAGCCGGCCAGGTCGATCACGATCTCCGCCTGCCGCTCGGCGAGATCCGCCACCGCCCCGGGCATGTCGTCAAACAGCACCGCCAGCAGGGGTGCCTCCAGTTCCGCCAGGCGCAGGGCCTTGTCCCGCAGGCGAATGCGCTCGGTACGACCGTAGTGACGGTAGAGTTCAAAGGGTGACAGGCCGACGCCGAAGTGGAGTCCCTGCCCCGCGTACCAGGCGGACAGGGAGCGCAACGCTTGCCACTGGTCCTCGGGCCAGTGCTCGGGCCAGCGCCGTCGCAGGTAGGGGTCGGCTTTGGGGCAGTAAAGGTAGGCATTCAGGCCCAGTTGCCGTAGCCAGCCAGCCCAGGCGCGACGCGCCCCGTCGGCCCAGGTGCGACCGTAGAAGCCTTCCACCACGCCACACAGGAAATCGCGTGGCACGCCTGCTTTTTTCGGTCCGGAACAAGTCGCCTCAACCAGTGCTTCCATGGCCTCTTATACTAAAAAATAATTATAAAACATGTTTTTATCACAAAATAGGCTAAAAATGCCGCTATAGGGTTGTGGCAAATTGCCATCATTGAGCGATACTAGGACTGTGACTGCCTATCCCCTATTTTCACCGGGCGGTCACGGGGAGCACGCCCAATGCTCCTTAAAGGGAAGCAATTCCTTTATGTTTCACTCCTAATGGTCTTATTGGGTCCCTTTCGGGACCCTTTTTTTGGGTAAAATTTTAAAATAATCAATGGTTTATAAGAAAACTCTAGAAAACACATAAACAAAGTTGGCAGCGCCCGCAGCACTGTTCACATGGTGTGGGTTGCCCGCTCCGAGCCCAGAGAGCCCGCCAGATGCGTCTCGATACGACTATTGGCAGTAGCGTCCTGCTCGGAAAACTGCACGCCGATACCGGCAATGCGGTTGCCCTGGGCGCCCCGGGGGGTCACCCACACCACCTTGCCTGCGATGGGGATTTTTTCCGGCTCATCCATCAGGGTCAACAGCATGAACACCTCGTCACCCACCTGGTAGCGTTTGTTGGTCGGCACAAACAACCCGCCGTGGGTGAGGAAGGGCATGTAGGCAGAATACAGCACCGCCTTGTCCTTGATTGTCAACGACAGTATGCCATTGCGGCCGTTGGAAACCTGGTCGTTCATCACTGCCCCCTGTGCGCGTAGCCATCAGCGAATGTTAGCACTGGCTGACAATTCACCCAACGCCTGGTGCAGTCGAACCAGCACAAATTCTGTCAATAACTGCAGATTCGGATTGGAACCGCCGGCCATCGCCGCCTGGATGCCCGCTAATTCGTCGAGCAGGGTAAAGGCGGCGCGGCCCGAGCAGGACAATTCGGCTGGTGATAGGGCGCGCAGGTATTGCTGCAGGTAGTCCACCACCTGCCCCAGCAACTCGCTCGCCGTCAACTCCCTGAGCGCTGCCGCCGCAGCGACAGCATCGGTCTTGCCACCTGCCACCGCTGACAGCGTGGCGCGACGGG
>JBKDZQ010000314.1:0-3672 GCA_047971325.1 Parahaliea sp. | reverse complement strand
GAGCACGCGCAGCCCGGGAACACCGGCGAAATGCTTCTCGAGGTTCTGGCTGTGGGTCGGCCCGTAGCCGCGGCCACCGCCCATCGGCGTGCGGACCACGAGCGGGTTCTCGACTTGCCGGTTGTACATGCCGCGGAACTTGGCGGCGTGATTCAGGATCTGGTCGAAGCACAGGGTCAGGAAGTCGCCGAACATGATCTCCACGACCGGGCGCTTGCCGCCGAGCGCAAGCCCGTTGCCGATGCCCACGATCGCCGCCTCGCTGATCGGCGTGTTCAGCACGCGGTCCGGGTGCGCGAAGGACAGGCCGCGTGTGACCTTGAATGCACCGCCATAGGGCGAGCGGATGTCCTCGCCAAGCAGCACGACGTCGGGGTCGGCCGACATCCAGTCGCCCAAGGCGCGGTTGATGGCCTCGAGCTGGGCCAGGGTGCGCCGGCTGAGGATGTAACCCCCCGCCGCGCCCAGCATGAGCACCGCACCGGCCACCCACAGCAGCGCCCGCCCCAGGGCCTGTTCCACCGAGTCCAGCGCCGCCAGATCCTTGCCAACGCCGAGCACATAGCCGTTGTCGAGCACCGTGAACAGGAACAGCGCCGGTTCCTCGCCGTCGCTGCGACGCCAGCCGTAGGGCGGCTGCGCCGCCGGCACGCGGTCGAACACCACCCGCCCCGCCGGATTCTGCACCCTGTACAACAGACGCTGGCGCGTGCGGCTCTTTTCAATCCGTTCCTCGGTTTCCTCGAGCAGCTCGTCCAGCCCGTCTTCGCGGTATTCGAACAGCAGCAGGTTGGTCTCGGTGATGATCTGGGCGCGAGCGTCCTCCTCCATCGTGCCCCGCACGCCAAACAGCAGGAGACTGGCCAGCAGTGCTCCCGAGAGCACAAACAGCAGGAGGTAGAGACCGGCGATGCGAGAGGTCGCCGTGCGCGGCACGCTAGGCAGTCGCATCGATGCGATACCCGGCGCCCCGCACGGTGTGGATCAGCGGCAGCGCAAAGCCGCGGTCCACCTTGGCCCGCAGCCGGCTGATATGGGTTTCGACCATGTTGGTGCCGGGGTCGAAATGAAAGTCCCACACCCCCTCCAGCAACATGGTGCGCGTCACCACCTGGCCGGCGTGGCGCAGCAGGTACTCGAGCAGGCGGAATTCGGTGGGCTGCAGTTCCAGTACCTGCCCGGCGCGAGTCACCCGGCGCTTGAGCAGGTCCATTTCCAGGTCGGCCACCGCGAGCGTGGTCGAGGCGCGCTGCAGCGGCGAGCGGCGGGCCAGCGCGACGACCCGCGCGTAGAGCTCGGCGAAGGCAAAGGGCTTGACCAGGTAGTCCTCGGCGCCGGCATCCAGCCCGGCAACACGATCCTCGATGCTGCCCATGGCGGTCAGCAGCAGGATGGGGGTGCTGTCACCGGCCTCGCGCAGCGTGCGCAACAGGGTCAGGCCGTCCAGCCGCGGCAGCATGCGGTCCAGCACCAGCACGTCGTAGCGGCCGTCCTGGGCCAGCATCAGCCCGTCCAGGCCGTTGTCGGCGTGGTCGGTGACGTGCCCGTGCTCCTTCAGTCCCCGCAGGATGAACTCGGCGGTGGGCCGATCGTCTTCCACCAATAGCAGTTTCATGCTGTGTCCAGCGTGCGCCGGGCCGCCACGGGAGGCCGCCCGGCGCGATCATTGTCAGTCACCCCGCTCCTCGCGGACATTTTTCACTTCGCCACTGACGCCGTCGACCTCGACTTCGTAGAGCTTGTCACCGGCCACCAGGCTGACCTCGTACAGCGGTGAAAAACTGTCGTCATCCAGCGAGGCGTCATAGGCGCGGCCGCTCTGGTGCTGCTCGGCGATCTCGATGGCCTTGACCAGGGTGATTTTGGTGTCGTTGAGGCGACGCGCGTCGTCCCAGTCGGCCCACGCGGTCAGCGAGCCCGCGAGGCCAATGGTGGCAGCGGTGATTACAGCAGGTTTGAAGATGGATTTCATGGCGCCCTCCGGCATATTCCTGTTGGTTGGACACAGCGTCTTGCTGTGTTGGGTATAGTTATAGCAAGGACCACTCGCCCTCCGGCTGGCCAGAACTATACGCTTTGGTAAGGTTTCACCCGCGCGGCACTAATCCTCATCGATCTCGGCAAAACGCTGCACCAGAAAATCGATCAGCGCGCGCACCGAGGGCAGCAGGCCGCGGCGGGAGGGAAACACCGCGTGGACGATGTCCCGCCGGGGCGCCCATTCCGGCACCACCCGCACCAGGCTGCCGGCCTGCAGTTGCTCGCGCACCGTCATCAGCGGCAGCTGGCCGATGCCCACCCCCGCCAGCGCCGCATCGCACAGCGCCCGCAGGTCGGTGGAGATAAAGCGGGGGGTATGGCGGACGCTGGCCCGGGCCTCATCCGGCCCGTGCAGCAACCATTCGTAGGGCTCCTGCGGGCTGCCCAGGCCAATGCTCGGCAACCCGTGCAGCTCCGCCGGCACGGACGGGAACAGGGTGCGCTGGATCAGCTTCGGGCTGGCCACCAGGCACTGTTCGCGCTCCGCCAGCACCCGCATCACCAGATCGCTGTCATCGATGGGCGGGGGGCGTACCCGGATCGCCAGGTCAATCGCCTCGCTCACCACGTCCACCCGGCGGTTGGTCGCCTCCAGGTGAAGGGTCACCTGCGGGCACTGGGCCAGGAAATCCGCCAGCATGACCCCCACATGGGCCTGCAGCAGGGCGATGGGGCAGGTGAGCCGGACCACCCCCCGGGGCTCGGCCCGGGTTTCGTCGATGACCTCCTGGGCCGCCTCCGCTTCCACCAGCATCGCCTTGCAGTGGGTGTAGTAGTTGCGCCCGATGTCGGTGACCGCAAACTGGCGGGTGGAGCGCTGGATCAGCCGCACCGCCAGGCGCTCTTCCAGATTGGCAATGCGCCGGCTCAGCTTGGACTTGGGAATGCCCAGCGCCCGACCCGCCGGCGCGAAGCCACCGTGGTCCACCACCTGGACAAAGTAATAGAGATCGTTCAGATCCTGCATGGCATTCACCGTTCCATCGATAGAACTCATTGGCGTGAATTCCCAGACTACCGGGTTGGTCGTCCCGAATCTATTCTAGGTTCCAAGAACAGACTTGACTGTTCCACAGGAGGCAACATGAAGAAGACACTAGGCATCTACAGCGCCCCCCGCGGCCACTGGGTTGGCGACGGTTTCCCGGTGCGTTCGCTGTTCTCGTACAACAGCCACGGTAAACAGCTGAGCCCCTTTCTGCTGCTGGACTACGCAGGCCCGGCCAACTTCACTCCCACGTCACGGCCGCGCGGCGTGGGCGAACACCCCCACCGGGGCTTCGAGACTGTCACCATCGTCTACAAGGGCGAGGTGGCCCACCGCGACTCCACCGGCCAGGGCGGTGTCATCGGCCGCGGTGACGTGCAGTGGATGACGGCTGGCGCCGGCATTCTGCACGAGGAGTTCCATTCACCGGCCTTCAGCGCATCCGGTGGTGAACTGGAGATGGTGCAGCTCTGGGTCAACCTGCCGGCCAGCGACAAGATGACCGCCCCGGGCTACCAGGCGATCGTCAACCGGGACATTCCGGTGGTCGATCTGCCGGGCGGTGCGGGCCCGGCCAGGATCATCGCCGGCGAGCTGGATGGCGCCACTGGCCCGGCCCACACCTTCACACCGATGACTGTGTG
>JBKDZQ010000313.1:0-1663 GCA_047971325.1 Parahaliea sp. | reverse complement strand
GCTGAGCCAGCAGATTGAACCCCCTCTCCAGGGCAATCATCTGCTGGCCAATGCCAAGGCGCTGGTGTTCGCCGGCAGTTTTTTTACTGGCGAGCTGGCTTCAAACTGGCTGAACACGGGGCTGCTGCTGCTGCGGCGCCAGCTCGACGAGCAGATACTGCCGGATGGTGCACACTTCGAGCTGTCGCCGATGTACCACGGCATCATCCTCATGGATGTGCTCGACCTGCTGCAACTGGGTCGCTGTTACCGCGAGCCGGGCTTGCGGGAGATGATGCCCACGCTGCAGGCGCGGGCGGCACCCATGGTTGGCTGGTTGCGGGGACTGCTGCATCCCGACGGAGAGATTCCCTTTTTCAATGACGCCGCCCTTGGCATTGCCCCGTCACCGAGCGCTATTTTTGACTATGCCCGGGAACTGGGAGTGAGTGTTGGCGTGCTGCATGACGCAGTGCGGTATTTCGAAGCATCGGGCTATCAGTCGATACGCGCACATGACCAGGTCGCCCTGCTGGATGTCGCCGCCATCGGCCCCGACTATCTCCCCGGCCACGCCCACGCCGATACGCTCAGCTTCGAGTGGTCGCTGTTCGGCCAGCGGGTGCTGGTGAATTCCGGTACCGGGGAATACGGCCTTGGCGCCGGGCGCCTGAGGCAGCGCAGTACTGCCGCGCACAACACGGTGGTAGTGAACGGGGAAAATTCCAGTGAGGTATGGAGCGGTTTTCGCGTGGCACGCCGGGCCAGGCCCTTTGCCGTGGCGGTCAGAACACAGGGCGATACCGTGATGGCCTGGGCATCCCACGATGGCTACCATCGCCTGCGACCGAAAGTGACCCACAGCAGGCAATGGCGGGTATCTCCGGGCTTGCTGCAGGTGTCCGATCATTTGAATGGCCGCTTTGTCGATGCGCAGGCCCGCTTCCACCTGCATCCCCGGGTGCTGGTGGAAGCATCGGCTGGTGGGTGCACGTTGCGGCTGCCCAGTGGACAGCGCGCTACTGTCGAGGTGGCAGGTGGAACATTGCAGCCCGAACAGAGCACCTGGTACCCGGAATTTGGTCTTAGCCAGGCCAACTCCTGTCTGGTGGCGACTTTTTCCGGACCTGATTTGCAAACGACGTTTCGGTACTGAATCATGCATATCCTGTTTCTCAGCGACAACTTTCCCCCCGAAGGCAATGCGCCCGCCACTCGCACCTATGAGCACGCCAGGGAATGGGTGCGTCAGGGACATGAGGTGACGGTGATTACCTGCGCGCCGAACTTTCCCGAAGGGGTTTTGTTCGAGGGGTACCGCAACCGCTGGTATCAGACCGAGGACCTGCGCGGGATCCGCGTGGTGCGTGTCAAAACCTATATCACTGCCAACCAGGGTTTTGTGAAACGCATCCTGGACTACATTTCCTTTGGCCTGATGGGCTGTATCGCCGGGTTATTCCAGCGACGTCCGGATGTGATCGTCGCCACGTCTCCGCAGTTTTTCTGCGCCTGTGGCGGCTGGCTGCTGTCGGTATTGCGGCGCAGGCCGTGGATTTTCGAGCTGCGCGATATCTGGCCGGCGTCGATTACCGCGGTGGGCGCCATGGACAAGGGGTTGGCGGTGAGGTTTCTGGAAAAGATCGAGATGTTCCTCTATCACCGGGCAAATCGCATCGTTTCG
>JBKDZQ010000312.1:0-4365 GCA_047971325.1 Parahaliea sp. | reverse complement strand
GAGGCCAATGCCCTGTTTGGCCGCCTGGGGCCGCTGGCCAGCGTGGTGGGTGTGGTGCACTGCAGTATCGCCCTGACCGGCGTGATGTGGGCGCTGCTGGCCTTTTTGTAGAAGCGGATGTTGATAATAGTGGTAGTACTCTTTCAAACCGATATTACCTTATATGGCCAGAGGTATCTCCGATGCGAGGGCCCTGTCTCCGGCGCCGCAGGGCGAGACCGTTAGCGACAGGGATGTCGCGATCGAGCCCCCATGGACGGGTTTACGGCGTGTCTCGACCTGCGGCGCCGGAGGCAGGGACCGGGTAGGACAGTATCAAGTTGAAGGAGTAGTAGTGCTTGCTTTCGTTCAGCGTGCGGCGCTGCCTGTCGAAGTACGCGGAATTTTCCCTAAAGTCGGCGTGATCTAGCCGTCCGGCATCGGTTTCTGCGCTCTGGGCGCCTATGTATAATGGCACTTCGCTTTCAGCACACACAGAGCTTATGTCCCAAGACGATCTAGATCACATCCCCTCCATTGTTCCCACCCGCGACAGCGACTCGCCCCGTACCCGGGGCGCCACCAGTGCCGGCAATGGCGGCAAGGGTGCCCGCAGTGGCGGTGCCGGGCTGTGGGTGCGCCTGTTCATTGCCATCGCGCTGGCCGGGGCCGGGGTGGCCTGTGCCTGGGCCTGGCAACTGCAGCAGCAACTGGAGCAGTCCAGCGTGCAACTGGCCCGGGCCACGGAGCGCGTTACCGATCTGGAGGACCGCCTGTCCGACACCGACGAGGGCCTGAACCAGAACTCCGAAGCCATGGCCCTGAAGATCAAGGAGCTGGTGTCCGAGGTGGACAAGCTGTGGGCCTCCGCCTGGCGGCGCAACAAGGCGCGGCTGGATGAACTTGAAGGCCTCAGCAAGAGCCAGGGCAAGGATGTCGCCAGCGCGAAGAAATCCCTGGACAGTATTGAGTCGGAGCTCAAGGCCGCCAGGGCCGACCTCGCCAAGCTGCGCGGCGTGGCCGGTGACCTGGAGCGCCTGATGGCCAGTGCCAAGGCCAATGGCGCCGAGGTGGAGCAGGTGGCCGACGGCCTGAACCGTATCAATCTGGAGCTGGCGAAGATGGACAAGCGGGTGCAGGGCAACGAGGAGTGGGTGACCTCCATCAATGCCTTCCGCCGCCAGATCAACACCGACCTGTCGGCCCTGCAAACCCAGATTCGCAATCTCCAGGGCGCTGGTACGCCCTGACCCGGATGCGGCGAGGGGTTATACTTGGCCCCGGAATGTTGTTGCTGCCCCAGTGCCCTCCTTTGCCGTGGGAGGGCTGGTATGAGACAAGCCGCCCCACCAAGCACCTACACAAGAAGGTATTCGCCATGACCGTCATTCGCCAGGACGATCTTATCGACAGCGTCGCCGACGCCCTGCAATTCATTTCCTATTACCACCCGCTGGACTTTGTGAAGGCGGTGCACGCCGCTTACGAGCGGGAGCAGAACCCGGCGGCCAGGGATGCCATGGCCCAGATCCTGATCAACTCCCGCATGTGCGCCACCGGCCACCGCCCCATCTGCCAGGACACCGGCATTGTCACCGTGTTTATGAAGATCGGTATGAACGTGCAGTGGGATGCCACCATGAGCGTGGCGGACATGGTCAACGAGGGCGTGCGCCGGGCCTATACCCACCCGGACAACGTGCTGCGGGCCTCGATCCTGGCCGATCCGGCCGGGGCGCGTCAAAACACCAGGGACAACACCCCGGCGGTGATCCATATGGAAGTGGTCGAGGGCGACACCGTGGATGTGCAGGTGGCGGCCAAGGGCGGTGGCTCCGAGAACAAGTCCAAGATGGCGATGCTCAACCCCTCCGACAGCATTGTCGACTGGGTGCTCAAGACGGTGCCCACGATGGGCGCCGGCTGGTGTCCGCCGGGCATGCTCGGCATCGGCATCGGCGGCACCGCCGAGAAGGCCACGGTGATGGCCAAGGAGTCCCTGATGGACCCCATCGACATTCACGAGCTGCGCGCGCGCGGCCCCTCCAACCGCGCCGAGGAACTGCGCCTGGAGCTGATGGAAGCGGTCAACAAGCTGGGCATCGGTGCTCAGGGCCTGGGTGGCCTTACCACGGTGCTGGATGTGAAGATCAGGGACTACCCGACCCACGCCGCCTCGCTGCCGGTGGCGATGATCCCCAACTGCGCCGCCACCCGCCACGCCCACTTCGTGCTGGACGGCTCCGGCCCGGCCCTGCAGACCCCGCCGGACCTGGATGAATGGCCCGATATCACCTGGGAGGTGGGCGACAGCGTGCGCCGGGTGAACCTAGACACGGTGACGCCCCGGGAGGCCGCCCAGTGGCAGCCGGGCGACACCATACTGCTGTCCGGAAAAATGCTGACCGGCCGCGACGCCGCCCACAAAAAGATGAAGGAGCTGATCGAGTCCGGCGAGGGTCTGCCCCCCGGGGTGGACCTGAAGGGCCGCTTCATCTACTACGTGGGGCCGGTGGATCCGGTGCGCGACGAGGTGGTCGGCCCCGCTGGCCCCACCACCTCAACCCGCATGGACAAATTCACCGACTTCGTGCTGGAGCACACCGGTCTGCTGGGCATGATCGGCAAGGCCGAGCGCGGCCCGACCGGTATCGAGGCCATCAAGAAGCACCGGGCGGTCTACCTGATGGCGGTGGGCGGCGCCGCCTACCTGGTGTCCAAGGCGATCACCTCGGCGAAGGTGGTGGCCTTCCCGGAGCTCGGCATGGAGGCCATCTACGAGTTCGAGGTGAAGGACATGCCGGTGAGCGTGGCGGTGGATGTCAACGGCACCTCCGTGCACGAGATCGGCCCGAAAATCTGGCAGAAGAAAATCGCCGAAGAAGCGATCGAGGTGATCTGATCGCGTGTCGGTCCCGAGCTTCTACTGGCACGACTACGAGACTTTCGGGGCCGACCCGGCCCGGGACCGGCCGGTGCAGTTCGCTGGCCTGCGCACCGATGCGCAGCTGAACCCCATCGGCGAGCCGCTGGTGATCTACGCCCGGCCCGCCAACGACTTTCTGCCCCAGCCCCTGGCCTGCCTGATCACCGGCATCACCCCCCAGCAGGCACTGGCCAGCGGTGTGCCGGAATGCGAATTCATCGCCCGCATTCACCAGGAGCTGGCCCGCCCGGGCACCTGCGGGGTGGGCTACAACTCCCTGCGCTTTGACGACGAGGTCACCCGCTACACCCTCTATCGCAATTTCTTCGACCCCTACGCCCGGGAGTGGCAGCACGGTAATTCCCGCTGGGACATCATCGACATGTTGCGGGCGGCCCATGCCCTGCGTCCCGAGGGTATCGAGTGGCCCCAGCGCCGGGACGGCCTGGCGAGTTTCCGTCTGGAGGAGTTGACCGCCGCCAACGGCATTGCCCACGAGGCGGCCCACGATGCCCTGTCCGACGTGCAGGCCACCATCGCCATGGCGCGGCTGGTGCGGGAAAAGCAGCCGCGCCTGTACGACTATGTGCTGGCCCACCGGGACAAGCGCCAGCTGGCGCAACTGCTGGATATCGCCGCCATGAAGCCACTGCTGCATGTCTCCGGCATGTTCGGTGCCGAGCGCTATCACACGGCGCTGGTGGTGCCGCTGGCGGAGCACCCGCACAACCGCAATGAAATCATCTGCTACGACCTGAGTGTCGACCCGGCGCCGCTGGCTCAGCTGACGCCCGATGAGCTGGCGCAGTTGCTCTATACCCGCAGCGAGGACCTACCCGCCGGCCGGGCGCGGCCGGGCCTGAAAAGCGTCCACCTCAACCGCTGTCCACTATTGGTGACGGCGAAAATGGCGAGCCCGGAGGTGGCGGCGCGCATCGGCCTGGACGGGGCCCTGTGCCGCGCTCACCTCGCCGCCCTGCGCGCCCAGCGCGAGGCCGACCCGCGGGGCTTTGTGCAACGCCTCCAGGCGATCTACGCCGGGCGGCCGAGGGAGCCGGACACCGACCCGGATTACATGCTCTACAGCGGGGGGTTTTTCTCCGACGAGGACCGGCGCAGCATGAACCGGGTACGCGAGGCCGATCCGCAAACGCTGGCGCAACAGAGCTTTCCCTTCGAGGACGCGCGCCTGCCGGAGATGCTGTTTCGCTATCGGGCGCGTAATTTTCCCGACACCCTGTCGGCAGACGAATGCGCCCAGTGGGAGGAGTTCCGCTTCCAGCGCCTCACCGAACCGGAGGCGGGCGCCAGCCTGTGCCTGGAGCAGTACCAGCAGGAGATCGAAGCCCTGCTGGCCGCCGGCGACCTGAGTGCGCAGCGCCGGCAACTGCTGCTGCAGCTGCTGGACTACGGCGATTCGCTGCTGGCCTGAGGACCGGCCTGGGGCTTGCGCGCGACGA
>JBKDZQ010000311.1:0-5992 GCA_047971325.1 Parahaliea sp. | reverse complement strand
GATATTGGCGTCGAGAATGGTCGACAGGGCCGCATCATAGCCCGAGTGAATGGCCATCTGCGGCGAGCGCCCCTTGTTCAGCTCCTCGCGTATACGCGAGAAGATCAGCACGTTGGCATCCACCGCCATCCCCACCGTGAGCACGATACCGGCGATACCCGGCAGCGTCAGGGTGGCACCGAGGATAGACATGAAGGCCACCAGCAACACCAGGTTGGCGCTGAGGGCGGCCACCGCGAACAGGCCGAACAGGCGGTAATAGAGCAGCATGAACACCACCACCAGCGCCAGGCCGTACTGCACCGACTTGATGCCCAGGCGGATGTTCTCGGCCCCCAGGGAGGGCCCCACGGTGCGCTCCTCGACGAAGCTGATGGGCGCCGCCAGGGCGCCGGCGCGCAGCATCAAGGCCAGTTCCGAGGCCTCCAGCGGGCTGTCCAGGCCGGTGATCTGGAACTGGGCGCCGAGGGCGGACTGGATCACCGGCGCGGTCAGCAGTTTTTTCTCGTCGTAGGGCAGCTGCACCGCCACTTCGGCGCCATCGGGCTGGGTTTCGTAGCGGGTGCGGTACTTGCGCTCGATGAACAGCACGCCCATGCGCCGCTTGACGTTGTGGCGGGTGGCCCGGGACATGAGGGTGCCACCCTCGCTGTCCAGGCTGATCTGCACATTCGGGCGACCGTTCTGGTCGAAGCTGGCGGCGGCGTTGGACACGTGCTCGCCGGTGATGATCACATCGCGCTCCAGCCATTCGTTCATGCCGGCGCGGTCGGCGCTGCGGTAGTCGAAACGCTGCTTGTCCGAGGCCGGCGCGTCGGCGTTGGCTACCAGGCGGAACTCCAGGTTGGCCACCTTGCCGAGGATGCGCTTGGCCTCCGCGGTATCCTGGATGCCCGGCAGCTCCACCACGATGCGGTTGCGACCCTGGCGCTGCACCAGGGGCTCGGACACGCCCAGCTCGTTGACCCGGTTGCGCAGGGTGGTGAGGTTCTGGCTCACCGCGTAATCGGCGATCTCCTTCAGGGACTGCTCGCTCATGCTGGCGACGATGCTGAACTGCTCGCCCTCGTCCACCCGGTCCAAGGCCAGTTCCGGGTGGTTTTCGGCAATCAGCCCGCGAGCCTTCTCGCGCAGTTCCAGCAGGCGGAACTGCGCGACCACGGCGCCCTGCTCGTTGAGGCTGACCACCCCGCGCAGTCGCTCCTCCCGGAGGGCGCGCTTGATGGCGTTCAGGTAGAACTCATGGCGACGCTCGATGGCGGCGTTGATGTCCACCTCCAGCTTGAAGTGCACGCCGCCGGAGAGATCCAGGCCCAGCTTCATCGGCTGGGCGCCAATGGCCGTCAGCCAGTCGCGGGTCGTCGGGGCCAGGTTCAGGGCGATGATGAAGCCATCCCCCAGGGCCCGGTGCACCCGGGACTGGGCCATCAACTGGGCCTCGGAGCTGCGCAGGCGAATCAGGGCGTTGCGGCCATCAGGGTCTATGGCCTCGCCAAAGTGTTCGATACCCGCCTCCTCCAGCGCCTGGGTGGCGCGCTTCAGGGTGGCCTCATCGATCACCTGGGCACTGCTCTCACCGGTGATCTGCAGGGCCGGGTCGGGGGCGTAGAGGTTGGGTGCCGCATAGATCATCCCGATGACCACCAGGACGATCACCAGCAGGTATTTCCACAGCGGGTACTTGTTCAGCATAACGTTGCTCTGACAATAGATAGGCAGCGGGGCCCCGATGGGGCCCCGACACAGGAAAGTGCGCCATTATAAATAATCATGACCCGGCCACAAGGCGGACGTTAGTTTAGCCAGGCGCGGGCATTGCGGAACAGCCGCAGCCAGCCAGCGTCCTCGCCCCACTGTGCCGGCGCCCAGGAGCACTGCACGGTGCGGAAAACCCGCTCCGGGTGCGGCATCATGATGGTGGCGCGGCCATCCTCGCTGGTCAGGCCGGTAATACCGGCGGGAGAACCATTGGGATTGGCCGGGTAGCGCTCGGCTACCCTCAGGTCGTTTTCCAGGTAGCGCAGGGCGATGGTGGCACTGTGCTCGCAGGCGTGCAGGGCCCTGGCGTCGAGGAACTCGGCCCGGCCCTCGCCGTGGGCCACGACAATGGGGAGATGGGAGCCGGCCATGCCGGACAGCAGCACCGAGGGGCTGTCCTCCACCCGCACCAGGGCGTAGCGGGCCTCGAACTGTTCCGAGCGGTTGCGCACGAAGCGCGGCCAGTGCCCGGCGCCGGGAATCAGCTCCTTCAGAGTGGACACCATCTGGCAGCCGTTGCACACGCCGAGGGTAAAGGTGTCGGGGCGTTGGAAGAAGGTGCTGAAGGCCTCCCGCAGTACCGGGTTGAACAGTACGCTCTTGGCCCAGCCCTCGCCGGCACCCAGCACGTCGCCGTAGGAAAAACCGCCACAGGCCACCAGCCCCTTGAACTCGGCCAGCTGGCGGCGTCCGGCGTGCAGGTCACTCATGTGCACATCCACCGGCGTGAAGCCGGCGCGATGGAAGGCGGCGGCCATCTCCACCTGGCCGTTCACCCCCTGCTCGCGCAGGATGGCCACTTGCGGACGGGCGCCGGTGCTGATGAAGGGCGCGGCGATATCCTCCGCCGGGTTGTAGGTGAGCTGCGCCGACAGGCCGGGGTCGTCGCTGGTGACGCGCTCGAATTCCTCCCGCGCGCAGTCGGGATGGTCGCGCAGGGCCTGGATTTCATAACTGGTGCGGCTCCACAGGGCCTGCAGGCGGGCACGGCTGTCGTCCAGCAGCACCGTCTCGCCCTCGCGCAGGATCACCCCCTCCCCCGCCACCGCCCGGCCCAGGGGCCACAGGCAGTCATCGATGCCCAGCGCAACGGCGCGCTGGCGCAGGGCCGGCAGGCTGGCATCCGCCACCTGCAGCACGGCACCGGCTTCCTCAGCAAACAGCTTGTCCAGCGCCGCGCCGGGCAGCGCCGCCAGTTGCACATCCAGCCCGCAGCGCCCGGCAAAGGCCATCTCCAGCAGAGTGACCAGCAGGCCGCCATCGGAGCGGTCGTGGTAGGCCAGCAGGCTGCCCGCCACCCGTTGCTCCTGCACCAGGGTGAACAGGGCCTTGAGATCGGTGGGGCGGTCCAGGTCGGCGACCCGGTCGCCGACCTGGCCGTAGACCTGGGCCAGGGCGGAGCCCCCCAGGCGGTTGGCGCCGCGCCCCAGGTCCAGCAGCAACAGGGTGGCGTCCTCGCGCACCTGCGCCCGTGGCGTCACCACCTGCCGCACGTCACTCACCGGGGCAAAAGCGGAGATGATCAGCGACATCGGCGCGGTCACCGACTTGTCCTCACCGCGCTCGTTCCAGGTAGTGCGCATGGACATGGAATCCTTGCCCACCGGGATGGTGATGCCAAGCTGCGGGCACAGCTCCATGCCCACCGCGCGCACGGTATCGTAGAGGGTTTCGTCCTCCCGGCCATGGCCGGCGGCGCACATCCAGTTGGCGGACAGCTTGATGTCGCCAAGGGCGGCAATCGGCGCGGCGCAGAGATTGGTGATGGCCTCGGCGATGGCCATGCGCCCGGAAGCTGGGCCGTCCACCAGCGCCAGTGGCGTGGGCGCGCCCATGGCCATGGCCTCGCCGGCCACGCTGTCGTAGGACACGGTGGTCACCGCGCAGTCCGCCACCGGCACCTGCCAGGGGCCGACCATCTGGTCCCGGGATACCATGCCGGTCACGCTGCGATCGCCAATGGTGATCAGAAAGTGCTTCGAAGCCACCGCCGGCAGCTGCAGCACCCGCTCCAGGGCCTCGCCGACGCTCGCCCGCAGCACCAGCGCCGGCTGCGCCACCGCCCGCCGGGAGATGTCCCGGTGCATGCGTGGCGGCTTGCCGAACAGCACCGACATCGGCAGCTCCACCGGCTTGTTGCCGAAATGGTCGTCGCCCAGCTCCAGCAGGGGCTCGTCGGTGGCCTCGCCCACCACCGCGTAGGGGCAGCGCTCGCGGGCACAGATGGCCTCGAAACGCGCCAGGTCGGCGGGCTCCACCGCCAGCACGTAGCGCTCCTGGGACTCGTTGCACCAGATCTCCAGCGGCGACATGCCGGGCTCGTCACTGGGCACCGCCCGCAGCGCAAAGCGGCCGCCGCGACCGCCATCCTTGGCCAGTTCCGGCAGGGCGTTGGACAGCCCGCCGGCACCTACATCGTGAATAAAGGCGATGGGGTTGTCCGCCCCGAGCTGCCAGCAGCGGTCGATCACTTCCTGGCAGCGGCGCTCCATCTCCGGGTTCTGGCGCTGCACCGAGGCGAAATCCAGGTCCTCGGCGCTGGCGCCGCTGGCCATGGAGGACGCCGCCCCGCCGCCGAGGCCGATCAGCATGGCCGGGCCGCCGAGCACGATCAGTTTGGCGCCGGCGCCGAAACCGCCCTTCTCGACATGCTCCTGGCGGATATTGCCGTAGCCGCCGGCAATCATGATGGGCTTGTGGTAGCCGCGCACCTCCGGCCCGTCCACACCCTCGACCCGGCACTCATAGGAGCGGAAATAACCGCAGAGGTTGGGGCGACCGAATTCGTTATTGAAGGCGGCGGCGCCAATCGGGCCCTCGAGCATGATGTCCAGGGCGGAGACGATGCGCCCGGGCCTGCCGTAGGGCTGCTCCCAGGGCTGGCCATAGCCGGGAATATTGAGATTGGAGACCGAGAAGCCCGCCAGCCCCGCCTTGGGCTTGGAGCCGCGACCCACCGCGCCCTCGTCGCGGATCTCCCCGCCGGAGCCGGTGCCGGCGCCGGGAAAGGGCGCGATGGCGGTAGGGTGGTTGTGGGTCTCCACCTTCATCAGCAGGTGGATGTTCTCCTGGCTGAAGCGGTAGTGGCTGCTGTGCGGGTCGGGGAAGAAACGGCCCGCCTGGTGGCCCACGACCACCGCCGCGTTGTCGGAGTAGGCCGACAGCACATTATCGCCGCCGCAGCGATAGGTATTGCGGATCATGGCGAACAGGGAGTGCTCCTGGGGCTCGCCGTCGATGCTCCAGCTGGCGTTGAAAATCTTGTGGCGACAGTGTTCGGAGTTGGCCTGGGCGAACATCATCAGCTCCACGTCGGAGGGATTGCGCCCGAGGCTTTTGAAGCTGTCCACCAGGTAGTCGATCTCGTCCTGTGCCAGCGCCAGCCCCAGGCTGCGATCCGCCGCCGCCAGCGCCGCGCGACCACCCGCCAGCACATCGACCCGGGTGAAGGGCGCGGGTTCGGCCTCCCGGAACAGGGTCTGGGCTGCCTCCGGTGCCTCCAGCACCGCCTCGGTCATGCGGTCGTGCAGCAGGGCCTCCGCCTCCGCCCGATCTTCGGGGGCGAGATCAGCCGGCAGCGACAGGTAGTAGGCGACGCCGCGCTCCAGCCGCCGCACCGCCGCCAGGCCGCAGTTGCGGGCGATGTCGGTGGCCTTGCTGGACCAGGGGGAGATGGTGCCCGGTCGCGGCACCACCAGCACCAGGGTGGCCTGCGCCGGCGGCTCGACGGGCTCCGCCGCCGGTCCGTAGTGCAGCAGCTGGTCCAGCACCGCGGCGCTGTGCCCGTCCAGCGGAGCATCGAGGTGGGCAAAATGGAGATATTCGCTGTGCAGGAGTTGCAGGTCGTCGTGGAGGGCTGAGAGTCTGGCCGCCAGCTTGTCCCGCCGGAAGGCGGACAGGGCCGGGGCACCGCGCAGTATAAGCATGCTGGGGGCGGCTCCAGGAGGGAGGTAGCGGAAAAGGGGCGCATTGTACTGTATCGACTCCCCGCCGTTAACCGCCAATCTCCGGCCGGCCGCGGTAATAGTCACTGTCCCCCAGGCACCGCCAGCCGCTAGAATCACCCCATGCGCGCCTCCACCCCTCCGCTTGTCCTGTTGCTGCTGCCGGTCCTGCTGCTGGTGGCGGGTTGCGGGCGCGACGATCGCCTGAGTACCATCGAGGAACGCGGCGAGCTGGTGGTGGTGAGCCGCAACAGCCCCACCACCTACTACCTGGACAAGAACGGGGCCGC
>JBKDZQ010000310.1:0-5954 GCA_047971325.1 Parahaliea sp. | reverse complement strand
TCGGCCCCTACAAGAAGGTGATCTACGCCCTGCAGGAAGGCCCCGACAGCCTGCTCATCACCGTCGACGACGACACCATGTATCCGCCGGACCTGGTGGAAAGCCTGTACCGCGCCCATCTGGAGCGCCCCGGCGTCGTGTATTGCCATCGCGGTCACCAGTTGCGCACCGACGAGGCCGGGCGACCGCTGCCCTACGCCAGCTGGTCCCGGGGCGATGGCAGTCACCAGCCTTCCGCCAGGGTTTTTCCCACGGGCATCGGCGGCGTGCTGTATTTTCCCGGCGCCCTGCACCCGGAGGTGCTGAACCGCGAACAGTTCATGCGCCTGTGCCCGCGGGCGGACGATATCTGGCTGAAGGCGATGAGCCTGATGCAGGGTGTGGACTGTGCCGTGGTACCCGACACCCGGCACTGGAAGGACCGTTTCCTGACCATCCCCGGCAGCCAGGACGATTCGCTGAAGAACGAAAACTGGGATCGGCAGCAGGGCAACGACAGCAAGATCTCGGCGGTGTTTGGGGAATACCAGCTTTACGAGCACTTGGTATGATGAATCCGACCCTACACCGCCCACACAGTGCCGGCGCTATCCCCGGCAGGCGGGCGGCCATAAGCATGCCTGTTAGGACGTTACACCTCCCCCTCCTTTGATAACCGGGATCGAGCTATATCAATAACCTGGGATTATGCGCAGTTCCCGGGCAATGCGGCATCTGCACTTTCGCCTGTTGGCCACACCCGTCAAAATCGTTTAATGTTGGCAAATAAATAAAGCATAACAGGAGGTCATCATGCTGGGTGATCTCAGCGGTAAAGTCGCCATCATCACCGGGGCAGGACAGGGTATCGGCGAGGGCATTGCCCGGGTGTTTGCCGCGGCCGGCGCGCAGGTGGTGGTGGCCACCCGCTCGGCGGGCAATGGCCAGCAAACGGTCGATGGCATCCGCGCCGCAGGCGGCGAGGCCACCCTGATGCAGTGCGATGTTGGCTCGCGCGCCGCCGTAAAGCGCCTGGTGGCGGATACCATCGATACCTATGGCAACGTGGATATCGCCATCCACAACGCCGCCATCTACCCCATTCACTACCTTGACGAGCTGTCCGACGAGGTGCTGGACCAGACCCTGGATGTCAACCTGAAGGCGGGCTTCTGGCTGACCCAGTACTGCCTGCCGGCGTTTCGCAAACAACGCTGGGGGCGTATCATTTTCACCTCCTCGGTGACCGGTCCCACCGTCGCCATGCCCGGCACCGCCCACTACGCCATGAGCAAGGGCGGCATGAACGGTTTTATCCGCACCGCGGCCCTGGAACTGGCCCGCGAGGGCATCACCGTCAACGGGGTCGAGCCGGGCTATATCCTCACCCAGGCAATGTCGGCCCTGGGCAACGAGGAGGAACTGCGGGCCATGGCCGCCTGCATTCCCAGGGGCCAGCTGGGGGTGCCGGAGGATATCGCCAATGCCATGCTGTTCCTGGCCTGCGAGGAGTCGGGCTATATTACCGGGCAGACCATCGTGGTCGACGGCGGCTCCACCCTGCCCGAAAGCCAGGTGGTGATGGACGGCTTCTACGCCATGCGGGGCTATCCACCGGCGGGCACTTCACCTTGAGCGCAAGCAGGAGATGAATACCGCGCGCAACGATCTGCTGGAGCGGCGTTTCCGGGTACTTGGCAGCCACTCGCCACTGTTCTACGAAAAACCGCTGCATCTGGTGCGCGGGGAAGGGGTGTGGGTCTACGACGCCGACGGCAAGCGTTACCTGGACGCCTACAACAACGTGCCCCACGTGGGCCACTGCCACCCCCATGTGGTGGAGGCGATTGCCCGCCAGGCGGCGACTCTCAACACCCACACCCGCTACCTGCACGAGAATGTCGTCAGCTATGCCGAGCGGCTGCTGGCGAAGTTCGATCCCTCGCTCAACAGGGCGATGTTCGCCTGCACCGGCAGCGAGGCCAACGAGATCGCCCTGCGCATGGCGCGTCACGCCACCGGCAAGCAGGGCATCATCGTCACCGAGCTGGCCTACCATGGCAACACCGCCGCGGTGGCCGAACTCGGTATCGCCTTCATGCCGGAAGCGGCAACCACGCAGCGGGTGGTGGGCATTCCCATCCCCGACAGCTACCACACACCCCGGGGGCTTGCCGGCGACGCGCTCGCGCAGCACTACCTGGCCGCAGTGCAGGCCGCCATCGACACCCTGCAGGCGCGGGGACTGGGAGTCGCCGGCCTGCTGATCTGCCCGGACCTTGCCAACGAGGGACTGATCCACGAGCCCCCGGGCTTTATCGCCGGGGCGGTGGAGCGAGTGCGCGCCGCCGGCGGGCTGTACATCGCCGACGAGGTCCAGGGCGGCTTCGGACGCACCGGTGCCCACTGGTGGTCGCACCAGTGGGCGGGCGTGATCCCCGACATCGTCACCCTCGGCAAGCCCATGGGCAACGGCCACCCGATCTCCGGTGCCATCGCCAGCGAGGCCCTGATCGAGGCCTTCGGCGACTGGGGCATGTACTTCAATACCTTCGCCGGCAACCCGGTCTCCTGCGCCGCCGCCAGCGCGGTGCTCGATGTGCTGGAGGGAGAAAACCTGCTGCAGAACGCGGTGGACACCGGCGCCCATGTCGCCGCCGGCCTGCGCGAGCTGCAGGCGCGCCACCGGCTGATCGGCGATGTCCGGGACAAGGGCCTGTTCTTCGCCGTGGAGCTGGTCAGGGACGGCGACTGCGGCCAGCCGGCGGAGGCCGAGGCGCGGCAGGTGGTGAACGCCATGCGCGATCGGGGCGTGCTGATCAGCAGCATTGGCCGGCACGGGCAGATCCTCAAACTGCGCCCGCCCATGCCCTTCCAGCGCGAACACGCCGACCTGCTGCTGACCACACTGGACGACTGCCTGCAACAGGCCGGGAGAGCTGCACATGGATAACTTTGAGACCCTGGAGACCAGCGAGCAGACCCGGCGGCTCACCGAGCTGGCGCGCACCGCCCTGCAGCACTGGGGCTTCGAGATCAATGAGCTGCAACTGATCAAGTTCCGGGAAAATGCGGTGTTTCGTCTGCTCACCACCCATGGCCAGCAGTATGCGCTGCGCATCCACCGCCACGGCTATCACAGCGATGACGCCCTGCGCTCGGAGCTGCAGTGGATGGCCGCACTCGGCAACAGCGGCATTGAGGTGCCCCGGGTACTACCCACCCGCAAGGGGCAGTTGTTCACCACGGCGGCAGTGGACAGCGTGCCCGGCGAGCGCCAGGTGGACCTGTTCACCTGGGTGGAGGGCCGGCAACTGGGCGTTCTCGAGCGCGACCCGGGCGACAGGCACCAGACGGCGGAAGTATACCGCACCATCGGCGAACTGGCGGCAAAACTGCACAACCAGGCGGTGGACTGGCGCCCTCCCGAGGGCTTTACCCGCCACGCCTGGGACGCCGATGGCCTGGCCGGCAACAGGCCCCTCTGGGGCCGCTTCTGGGAACTGCCGGCCCTGAGCCCGTCCCAGCGGGAGCTGCTGACGGATGCCAGGCAGCGCGTTCACGCCGACCTGCTGCGCTACGGTGCCCGCCCCGACAACGCCAGTCGCTACAGCATGATCCACGCTGACTTCGTGGCGGAAAACCTGCTGGTGGAGGGCAGCCATGTCCGCCTTATCGACTTCGACGACGCCGGTTTCGGCTGGCACCTGTTCGAACTGGCCACCGCCCTGTATTTCGAGCGCGGCGAGCCTCACTTTCGCGATGCCTACCGGACCCTGGTCGAAGGCTACCGCACCTACCGCGACCTGCCCGAGGAACAACTGGACTATATGCCACTGTTCTTCGCGGCACGCGGTTTCACCTACCTGGGCTGGGTGGCCACACGACCGGAGACGGAAACCGCGCGCACCATGACCCCCCTGCTGATCGAGATGGCCTGCAGCGCGGCGCAAGATTATTTCGAGGCTTTTTCCTACCCGGCGCCCTGAGCACGGCAGATCCCGCCAACGCGGGAGGTTGAACCAGTGTGGACTCACCGTCTGGGAGCAGCCCCCCGGCACAGGTGCTGACCACGAAACACTCCCCCGCCCGGCGCGGTACCGGCGCCCGCGGGGGAGTTTCGATCAGAAGCTGTAGCGCGCCGACACCCCGGCCCAGCGCGGTTTGCCATAAGCCTGCTGATTGAAACCGAAAGCGCCGGTGAAATCGAAGGTGTAGACCAGATATTGCTCGTCGCTCACATTGTTGACGAAGGCGGAGAATATCCAGTTGTCGTCGGGGCTCGCCCACTCGACGCGCACATTCGCCAGCGAGTAGCCGCCCTCCTTCGAGATATCGGTATTCTGGATATCGAAGTAGGTTTCACCCTGGTAGGAATAGGTCAACAGGGCGGACATGCGACCCCTCAGCATTTCCCACTCGTAGCGCGCCGAGGCGTTGAACGACCAGTCGGGGGCGGATACCGCCGAGCGGTCCCTCGGTACACCGGCGCCGTCGGGCACATCTTCCACCGTGGTATCCAGGTAGGCGAGCCCCATGGCCAGATCCAGCCCCTCGACCGGCACCGCGGCCAGTTCCAGCTCGCCACCCCAGTATTTGCCATCGGTGTTGAAGATCACCTGGTTGAGCAGTTCGAAACGGAAGGTCTGCAGGTCGGAGTAATCGTAGTAGAACATGGCGCCGTTCAGGCGCAGCTGGCCGCCGGCCATGTCACTCTTGAAACCGACCTCGAAGGCGTCCAGCACCTCCTCGTCGTAGGGCACGGTCCCGGGCTGGTTACTGGCGAAGATCTGGGTTTCGTCGAGGAAACCGGTGTTGAAACCGGCGGATTTGGTGCCGCGGGAATAGCTGGTGTAGATCAGCAGGTCATCGTTCGGGCGCCAGTCCAGCTCCACCTTGCCGGTGACGCTGCTCTCGTCGTGCTTCGCCATGCTGCCGACGGTGTCGGTGCTGAAGAAAAAGGTGCTGTCGGGTAGCGGCCGGGTGGCGGTGAGCGGCAGGTTACCCGCCGCCGTTTCCGCCTCAAAAATGCCCGAGCGATCGAAGCCCTTGTATTGCAGCTCTTTTTCTTCCGAACTGTAGCGCAGGCCGGCGATCAGGCTCCAGTTGTCGTTGATGGCGAACTCGTACTGGCCAAACACCGACCAGGATTCGCTCTGCTGGTTCATATCGGTATCCAGGTAGACGAAATCCAGGCCCAGCGCATCGAGCGTATAGGTGGCATCCACCTCGTTGTCGAAGTAGTAAACGCCAGCCACCCAGTTGCTGCGGTCATCGCCCCCGGCTATGCGGATCTCCTGGGTAAACTGATCGGTCTCGGCGGGAAAGCTCGGCGCCAGGGGCGCCGGACTGGCGTCGGTATCCTCTTCCTGCGTCCGCTCCACCTGCTGATAGGCGGTGACGGAGGTCAGCGTCAGCTCGTCGTTGAGCCGCCAGTTGAAGGTGTTTGCACCGCCCTGGGATTTCACATACACCCGGCCCTCGCGATCGTAGTCGCCGGCCCAGGGGTCGCCGTCAGTATCCCGGTAGCCAAAGACATCACAGCCGGGGCAGCTGCCCCAGGCGTCCTCGTTGGCGCTCAGCGCCACCGGGGTAAAGCCGTTGGCGGCAAACTTGGTGGACTGGTGTTGCCAGGCGCCCACCGCCGCGTCGTTCTTGCCGTAGTTGGCCGCAAACAGCACGTCGACATCCTCGGTGGGCAGCCATTTCAGCTGTACCCGGGCGGCCCGTGATTCCAGGCTGTTGTAGTCATCCCCGATCCGGTTCTTGACGTAGGGATCGTAGTCATGGGTGGCGACGGACAGTCGCCCCAGCAATTTGTCGCTGATGGCGCCGCCGATGGCGCCCTCGAACTTGACCTGGTTTTCCTCGCCCAGGGTGAGGTCGGCATAGCCGCCGAACTCCTCAGTGGGCGGTTCGGAAAGAAAATGCACCAGGCCGCCGGTGGTGTTGCGCCCGAACAGGGTGCCCTGGGG
>JBKDZQ010000309.1:0-2356 GCA_047971325.1 Parahaliea sp. | reverse complement strand
CGCCGGCTACGTGGTGGTCTACGCCAACCCCCGGGGCAGCACCAGCTACGGCGAGGACTTCGCCAACCAGATTCACCACAACTACCCCGGCCAGGACTACGATGACCTGATGTCGGTGGTGGATGCGGTGATCGCCAGAGGCTATGTGGACCCAGACCAGCTCTACGTCACCGGCGGTTCCGGCGGCGGCGTGCTCACCGCCTGGATCGTCGGCAGTACCGGGCGCTTCCGCGCCGCGGTGGTATCCAAGCCGGTGATCAACTGGACCAGCTTCGTGCTCACGGCGGACCTGCCGCCCTACTTCACCCGCTACTGGTTCGACAAAATGCCCTGGGAGGATCCCGAGTCCTACTGGCGGCGTTCGCCCCTGTCCAGGGTGGGCAATGTGAGTACGCCGACCATGCTGCTGACCGGGGAGGACGACCTGCGCACGCCGATGGCGGAAACCGAGCAGTACTACCAGGCGCTGAAGCTGCGCGGGGTGGACACCGCCATGGTGCGCATGCCCGGCGCCTCCCACAGCATCTACAAGCGCCCCAGCCAGTTGATCGGCAAGGTGGCGGCGATTCTGGAGTGGTTTTCACGCCACGCGCCGCAGCCGAAAGAGGGTTGAAGCGCGGCCGATGCGCCCCGGGAGCTACTCCGCCCGGGGCTTTTTCAGCAGCGGGCCGGTGCCGTCGTTGACGCTGCCGGCCTCCCGCTCCCGCGTCCGGCGGGGCTTGCCCTTGTCTTTCTGATCCCGCGCCCGCTGCTTGCCCTTCGGCGCGGCCTTGTCCTTCTTCTTGCTGCCCACCGCCTTACCGGAGTTCTTGGTTTTTTTCGGCCCGTTGTACCGGGCTTTCAGGCCCGGCAGGGCCCGGTGCTCGAAGGCCATGCCCAGGTAGCGCTGGATACTGATCATCAGGTTCCACTGGCTGGCCTCCACCAGGGCGATGGCCAGGCCAGCGGCGCCGGCGCGGCCGGTGCGCCCGCTGCGATGAATGTAATCGTCGCCGGAGTGGGGCAGGTCGTAGTGGATGACGGTTGCGATGTCCGGCACGTCCAGGCCCCGGGCCGCCAGATCCGAGGCGCAGAGGATGTGAATCTTGCCCTCGCGAAAGGCCGCCATCACCCGCTTGCGCTCCTCGGTGCTCATCTCCCCGTGCAGGGCGTCGCAACGTAGCTCGTGGTGACGCAGCAGCCCGGCCAGACGCTGGGCGGTGCGGCGTTGGTTGGCGAACACCAGGGCGCGGCGCTCCGGCTGTTGCTGCAGTAGCGCCAGCAGTAACTGGTCCTTGTGCCCGACCCCATCGGCCAGGATGCGCTGGTGGTGAATGCTGTCCTGCACCTGGCGGGCCTGCCCGATGGCGATGGCCTCGGGCTCGCGCAGCAGGGAACGGGTGATCTCGCCCATGCCCTTCGCCTTGAGGGTGGCCGACAGCAGCAGGGTCTGGCGGGTCGGTGGGCAGAAGTCCCTGAGTTTCAGCACCTCCTCGCGCAGGCCCAGGTCGAGCATGCGGTCGGCTTCGTCCAGCACCAGCACTTTCAGCGCGCCGAGGTCGGCACTGCCCTTTTCACAGTGTTCCAGCAGGCGGCCGGGGGTGGCGATGACGATTTCCGGGTTCTTGCGAAACAGGGAGCGCTGGTATTTGAAGTCGGCGCCCCCGGTCAGCGCCATCGCCTGCAGTGGCGACTTGCCGATCAGCGCGCGGGTGTTCTTCAGCACCTGCCGCGCCAGCTCCCGGGTGGGCACCAGCACCAGGGCCAGGGTGCCGGCGCCGCGCGCCGCCGGTTCGGCCAGCAGGCGCTGGATCAGCGGGATGAGGTAGGCGTAGGTCTTGCCGCTGCCGGTTTCCGCGGACACGGCCAGGTCAGTCCCGGCCAGCGCCGCGGGAATCACCCGCTCCTGCACCGGCGTCGCCTCCCGCAGGTCGAGTTCGTCGATGGCAAGTCGCAGGCGGCGGTCGAGTTCAATGGCTGGCAGCACGGGCGTGGTTTCCGTTGTCGGGTGAAAAAGGCGCTATTCTAACGCATGTGCCCGGCACCGGCGCGACGCTTCGCTGCGCGCACCTTGTCCTCCATGCTGAGGCTTTATTTCTTCCGATTAATCGCCTTTGTAGCGGCTGATCGGTGCGCGATTTTCACCACCATCACAATGAGAGTGGCATCGCGAATTTCATAGACAACACGGTAAAATCCTTGGCGCACCCTATACCTTTCCCGGGCTGAAAGCTTGATGCACCCTTCTCCTCTTGGGTCTTCTGCCAAAGAGTCGATTCTCTGCAAGATACGCTTGACGTCAGCTGGTGGAATACCCCGGAGATCTTTGGCAACAGACTTCTTGAAGGTGATTTTATATTTTGCCATGCTTCTTTAA
>JBKDZQ010000308.1:0-2271 GCA_047971325.1 Parahaliea sp. | reverse complement strand
AGACCATGCGCTCGAAGATCGAACCAATGAAGAAAATGGCGCGCCAATTGAGGCGACATCGTCCCCTGCTGCTGAACTGGTTTCGGGCGAAGGGCCAGTTCTCCAGCGGCATCGTTGAAGGCTTCAACAACAAAGCCACACAGACCACCAGAAACTCCTATGGGATCAGGACATACCACTCCGCAGATCTCGCCTTGTATCATGCACTCGGCGCATTACCGGTACCAAAAGTCGCCCACGAATTTTTCTGAAGAGGCAACTAGAGATTGTAATCTATTTATTCTATCATAGTTAGATAACGGGATAATAATACGACGGCACGAACATCTGTGGGACCACATGGCGTCGCCTGTCATGAATAGTGCCACCTTACCCTTTGCCGGGCGTAGCCTGCCGGGGCGAAACGAAGTCGCCAACCGGCTCTTGCATACGGCTTACCAGCGACACATGGGAATGTAGCCGGACCATTGCCGGGAGGGTGGCCGCGATGGATGTCAGTGATAGTCACACAGGAAAATGCGACGGATGAACACTACCGACGTTCTTGAAGCCGATTACCTCGTTCTGGGGGGCGGCACCGCCGGTTGTGTGCTCGCCGCACGACTGAGCGAGAGCGGCGAACATTCGGTGATCCTGGTGGAAGCCGGGGGTAGCGCACAAAGCGAGCGCTTTCGGGTTCCTGGTGCGGCGGCCTTTAACCTGGGGAATCCCCGTTTTGACTGGTGTTACCAGACACCACCGGACCCGACGATCAATGGCCGGCAGTTCGACTGGTCGGCGGGCAAGGTGCTCGGTGGAGGCAGTTCCGTGAACGGACTCGTTTATATTCGCGGCCTGCCGTCGGATTTCGAACGCTGGGATGTGCAGTGTGGCGGCGCCAGCGGCTGGTGTTACAAGGACATTCTCCCTTTCTTCCTGCAGGCGGAGACCTTCTGCGACCGGAGCGCGGATTACCTTGGGCGAGAGGGCCCGCAGAAAGTCAGCAATCCTCCCCGGCCCCATGTTCTGCTGGACGCCTTCTTGCGTGCCGGCGCCGAAGCCGGCTATCCCATCACCGACCTCAACGGTCCCCAGCCGGAGGGTATCGGTCCCGCCGACAGTTCGCAGCTCAGGGGCCGCCGGGCGAGCACCTATGAATGCTACCTCAAACCGGCGCTGTCGCGCCCCAACCTCAGAGTGTTGACCGATACGGAAGTTGAGAGGGTGTTGCTGGACGGCAAACGTGCCGTCGGCGCTCAAGCGCGACGCAAAGGCAGCCCCTTGCGCCTGTCCGCCCACCGTGAAGTACTGACCGCGGCAGGTGCCATCGGCAGTCCGGCCCTGTTGCTGAAATCCGGCATCGGGCCAGCGGCGGAACTGGGCAAGGCGGGAGTGGCTTGCCGGCACGAATTGCCCGGGGTCGGCGGGAATTTGCAGGAGCACAGCGGCAGCGGGGTCGCCAAATATGTGAACGTGGCAACGCTGAACAGCCAGCGGGGGCCGTTCTCGGGCCTGAAACTGCTGCTGGACTATTATCTGCGCCGCACCGGGCCGCTGGCTTCGCCGATTGTCCAGGGCATGGGCTTTATTCGCACCCGCGAGCATCTCGACCACCCGGACGTCCAGTTGCATTTTCTCCCCTTTGGATATGTCATTCAGCCCCACAGCCGCTCGGCGATGACGGCATTCCAGCCCCGCCATAATGCCATGATGCTGACAGTCACCCTGTGCAAGCCACGGGCTCGCGGTCGCGTACGCTTGGGCGATGGCCCGGGGGGAGTGCTTGTCGACCACCAGATGTTTGGTGACGAGGAGGATGTCCAGACCCTGGTCCGGGGCCTGAAGGTCGCCGAGAGCTTTTATCAGCAGCCGGCGCTAAAGCCCCATGTGGTGGGAGAACTCAGCCCCGAGCGCACGCCGGAGTCCGACCGCGACTGGGACAGCTACCTTCGCGCCATCTCCAATATCGGCTATCACTTCTGTGGCACCTGTCGCATGGGCGTGCAGGGTGACGCGGACGCGGTGGTTGACACAGCGCTGCGAGTAAAGGGTATTGCGGGACTGCGCGTGGTCGACGCCTCCATTATGCCCGAGGTGACCAGCGGCAACACCAGCGCCACGGTTATTGCCATCGCCGAGAAGGCTGCGGCGATGATCCTGGCCGGAGACTGTTGATGGAGCAGGTGAATGCGCACGAATTTGCGGCATTACTGGCCGGCGCAGGCCAATGGCGCTGTGCCCTCGTGCGCTGGTGTCCACGGCGGCATGTCGCTATACCTGCGGGACGGGGTT
>JBKDZQ010000307.1:0-7759 GCA_047971325.1 Parahaliea sp. | reverse complement strand
GTCGTTCTGTACGGTTGGATTCGCGTTGAGGGTTCGGGTGAGTCGCTGTCGTTCCGGGTTCGCAGGGAGGGCGGGGTTTACCGCCGGCACCGGGGCCCCGGCATTTGCTTCTGCCGGGGCGTGGGCTACAGTTCTGGGTAGGGCGATACCGGAGGTGAGTTATGGACGTACTGGTGAGCGGCGGCACGGGTTTTATCGGCAACGCCCTGGTGCCGGCCCTGCGCGAGGCGGGCCACCGGGTGACGGTGCTCACGCGGCAGCGCCTTGCGGACAGCGATGAGCTTCGTTATGTCCAGACTCTGGCCCAGTTGCGCGAGGCGCCGGTGGATGCCGTGATCAACCTTGCCGGCGCCTCCATGGCGGGCGCGCGCTGGACAGAGCGCTACAAGCGGGAGCTGGTGTCCAGCCGGGTGGATACCACGGCGGCACTGGTTGCCTTCATTCGTGAGCGCGAGCGGCCGCCCCAGGTCCTGTTGTCGGCCAGCGCAATAGGCTATTACGGTCACCACGGCGATCAGCTACTTGCTGAAGATGCGTCGTCTCATCCCGGTTTCGCCAGTGATCTCTGTCGCAAGTGGGAGCGCTCTGCGGCCCAGGTTGAAGACCTCGGCGTGCGCACCTGCTACCTGCGTCTCGGTGTAGTGCTGGACGCGGGTGGCGGCGCCCTCGACGATATGGCGCGCCCCTTCCGCTTCGGCATCGCCAACTGGATGGGCTCGGGCGAGCAGTGGCTGAGCTGGGTGCACCGCGCCGATGTGGTGGCCGCCATCCTGTTCCTGCTCGACCAGCCCTGCCTGAGTGGCCCCTTCAATATTACCGCCCCCGTACCGGTGACCAACCGCGAACTCTGCAGCGCCTTGCGCCGGCAGTTCCGTACCCTGCCGCCGGTGCCGATCCCCGGCCTGGCGCTGAGGCTGGGGCTGGGCGAAATGGCAGAGGAACTGCTGCTGTCCGGCCAGCGAGTAGTGCCCGCGGCCCTCAGGGAGGTGGGCTTTGAGTTTCGTTATGGTGATCTGGATGGCGCATTGGCGGCGATATACGGTGCGTAAAGCTTGCTCTGCAGGGTGTTCGGGATCGATGTCCGGCAGTCAGGACCGCTTCTGGAAACCATCGGACATCTCTCTACCCGCAGGCGGGTCAGCTTGCGGTAGCAGATCAGCCAGACCCCGTTTTCTTTCCGGTATCTCTCCTCGTAGTGGCCGTGCAGAAATTCACAGGTCTCTCTGTTCTGCCACCACAGGTAGTCCTCCATGGGCCAGATACCCGAGGCCTCCACATCGGAGGTGAATTCGATCTCGGGCTGGTCCAGGTAGCGCACCCGTCGGGAGGAGAGACTTGATTTCCTCGATGGCGGCAAGGCGTTCCAGTAAATCCATGATCTGCCCTCTGTTGAGTGAAACTCGCCGCCGGGCTGTGGCAGTGGTGATAAAGAGGGTGCAGGAATGTGGCGCTGTGGGTAGTTCGGCAGTGGAAACAGAGCGTTTTTCTGTGACGGCGGCTTGCCTATCGGCGGGCGGCAGTATTGGTGCCCGGCGGGGAGCGATCCGGCCTGCGTGTCGCGGCAGAACGCGCCTTGTTGAGCGTTTCAGTGGATGCCATGTCCACGGGGTTGGCGCGCTAGAACGGATCGTCAGCCTCGTCCGCTTTCAAACGCTCGCGCCGCTGCTCTTCCTCTGCCAGCACGGCACGGATTTCCGCCAGTACGGCGTCGGTATCGGCGCTGTGGGTGTCCAGCTCGAATTCACCGCTTGGGGTGTAGTCCGGGTGCAAGTCGCCGTCTTCATAGAGCGCCCAGATTTCCTGTGCATAGTGGGAGCCCAGGAGCTCCGGGGCGAACTGGCCGTAGTACTCGGTCATGTTGGCCACATCCCGTTCCAGCATCGCCCGGGCATTGTTGTTGGCGGCGGCGTCGACGGCCTGGGGCAGGTCGATAATCACCGGGCCATCCTCGTCCACCAGTACATTGAATTCCGACAGATCGCCGTGTACCAGCCCGGCGCACAACATGCGCACCACGTACTGCATCATCAGGGCGTGGTCCTCCCTGGCCTGTTCCGCAGACATGGCGATATCGTTGAGTCGCAGGGCCGCGCCGCCATCTTCGGCGGTAATCAGCTCCATTAACAGCACACCTTCCAGGCAGCCATAGGGCTGGGGGACTCTCACCCCCGCCCGGGACAGGCGGTACAGGGCGTCGACCTCGGCATTCTGCCAGGTCTCTTCCTGCTGCTGACGCCCGAACTTCGAGCCCTTTTCCATGGCGCGGGCGCGGCGGCTGTTGCGGGTTTTGCGCCCCTCTGTGTACTGGGCGGCCTTCTTGAAACTGCGCTTGACGGCATCCTTGTAGATTTTGGCGCAGCGCAGCTCGCGGCCGCAGCGTACCACGAAGACGTCCGCTTCCTTGCCGCTCATCAGCGGGTAGACAACTTCATCGATCAGGCCGTCGTCGACCAGCGGTTGAAGGCGTTTGGGGGTTTTCACGTAGTGGGTAGTCCAGTTGGCGGCAATAGGGGGGCCGGTCTGTTGCGGGTAAACTGGTGGGCCATACAGCCACAGTTCGGGCGAAGAGTAGATTACCTTGAAAGTTGTTCCATTTCAGCGTCTGGCCTGCCCGCTGGATACGCAGCCATTGCGCGGTGAGGCTGCCCGCTGGGTCTGCGACAGCGGCCACAGCTATGATATCGCCAGCAAGGGCTACACCCACCTGCTGCCCGTGCAGCATAAACGCAGCCGCGACCCGGGCGACAGCAAAGTTATGGTGGCCGCGAGGCGGCGCTTCCTGGGTGCCGGTTACTACCAGCCCATTGCCCGGGCCGTAGGGCGCGCTGTGCTGTCCGGCACGGAAGACGGCGCCGAGCTGAGTTTCCTGGATGCGGGCTGCGGCGAAGGCTACTACCTGCGTGAGCTGGCCGCAGTTGATGCCAACGCAACGCTCCACCTGCTCGGCCTGGATATATCCAAGTGGGCGGTGCAGGCGGCTGCCCGGCAGGATGCCCGCCCCACCTGGGTGGTGGCCAGCAATGCCCGCATACCGGCGCAGTCCGCCAGCCTCGATCGCATCCTGTGCCTGTTCGGGTTTCCGGTGTATCCGGAGTTCTCCCGCGTGCTGAAGCCCGGCGGCCTGCTGGTAAAGGTGGATGCCGGCGCGGGACACCTGAAGGAATTGCGCGACCTTATCTACGAGGAAGAGAAGACCGCAGCCACCCGCGATGAAGCGCTGCCACCGGGTTATTCACGCCTGGGGGAGGAACGGGTCCAATACCCACTGAACCTGGAGGGCAGCGATAATCTGGCAGACCTGCTGGCCATGACCCCGCACTACCACCGCGCCAGTGCCGGGGCGCGTGAAGCGCTGCTCAGGCTGGAGGCGCTTAGCGTGAGTGTGGATGTGCGGGTTGTGACTTATCGTTCCTGTGGCGGTGACAGCCCCGAATCATACTGAGGCTGCTGCAAGGTGCGGCGGGATCCCTAAGCGGCCTGCGAAGCGGAGCGCGCCATGTCCGCCAGGTACTCATCGTAGGTGCCCTGGAAGTCGATCAGCCTCTGGTGCTTGATCTCCACCACCCGGGTGGCCAGTGACGACACAAACTGACGGTCGTGGCTCACGAAAATCAGGGTGCCATCGTAGTTGGCCAGCGCCTTGTTGAGCGCCTCGATGGATTCCATGTCCATGTGGTTGGTGGGCTCGTCCATGATCAGCACGTTGCTGTCCATCATCATCAGCTTGCCGAACAGCAGGCGGTTCTTCTCGCCACCGGAACAGACCCGGGCCTTCTTGTTGGCGTCGTCGGCGGTAAACAGCAGGCGGCCCAGCATGCCGCGCACCGCCAGGTCGTCGTGCCGGGGCAGGCGCCACTGGCTCATCCATTCGAAAATGGTGAGGTCGTTGTCAAAGTCGGTGGTACTGTCCTGGGGGCAGTAGCCGATAACGGCATTCTCTGCCCATTTGATGGTACCGCCATTGGCCGGGATTTCGTCGACCAGGCAGCGCAGGAAGGTGGTTTTGCCCACGCCGTTCTCGCCGATCACCGCGAGGCGCGCGCCGGCTTCGAGAATCATCTCGCCGTTGTTGAACAGCGGCTGATCGTCAAAACCGTGGGACAGCCCTTCCAGGATCAATGCCTGCCGATGCAGCTTCTTGTGCTGCTGGAAGGTGATGTAGGGTGAAACACGACTGGAGGGCTTGATCTCGTCCAGCTTGATCTTCTCCATCTTCTTGGCGCGGGAGCTGGCCTGCTTGGCCTTCGAGGCATTGGCCGAGAAGCGGTTTACAAAGCTCTGCAGCTCTTCGAGCTCGGCCGTTTTTTTGGCGTTGCCAGCGCGCAGCTGATCCTGGATCAGCGTGGAGGCGGCGACAAAAGCCTCGTAATTGCCGGGGAAAATGCGCAGCTCGCCGTAGTCGATGTCCGCCATGTGGGTGCACACCGCATTGAAGAAGTGGCGGTCGTGTGAAATGATGATCATGGTGCTTTTGCGCTGGTTCAGCACATCCGCCAGCCAGTTGATGGTGTGGATATCGAGGTTGCTGGTCGGCTCGTCCAGCAGCAGGATATCCGGGTCGGCAAACAGGGCCTGGGCCAGCAGCACGCGCAGCTTCCAGCCGGGGGCAACCTGCTTCATCAGGCCAAAATGCAGGGCCTCGTCGATGCCGGCTTCCAGCAGGATTTCACCGGCGCGACTCTCGGCGGTATAGCCGTCCATCTCGGCAAACTGGACTTCGAGGTCCGCCACGCGCATGCCGTCTTCCTCGCTCATCTCGGCCAGGGCGTAGATGCGGTCGCGTTCCTGCTTGACCTGCCACAGCTGCGCATCGCCCATGATCACGGTGTCGATCACGCTGTACTGCTCAAAGGCGAACTGGTCCTGACTCAGAATGCCCAGCGTGCAGCCCTGTTCAATAGACACGTTGCCGGCCGTCGGGGCCAGTGCTCCACTCAGGATCTTCATGAAGGTGGATTTGCCACAGCCGTTGGCGCCAATCAGGCCGTAGCGGTTGCCGTTGCCAAATTTGGCGGAAATATTCTCAAACAGCGGCTGGGCACCAAACTGCATGGTGATGTTGGCGGTGGTGATCACGGGGGAAATCCTGGGGGGAGTATGTGCTTGCTGGCGCGCAGTTTACAGCATACACATTTTTCAGCACCCCTTTTCCGGCCCCCGGCATCAGGCCCACAACTGGCTCGCTGGTTAAATTGTGCCGCCTCAGGGTGGCCGATTTCGCCATAGTCACCGCGAGGGGGTGGGTACACTGGCTTCAGTGGTCGATCAACAAATGAACAGATCAACTGGGATATAACAAAAACCAGAAGGTGATGTGATGTTGAAACTCAAAGCCCGTCCCTGGATACGCCCGGCCCTAAGCCTCAATCTGCTGTCGCTTGCGGTCGGCGGTGCACTGCTGGTGCCCGCCACCGGCGTGCAGGCCAGGTGCTTGAAGAGGTGATCGTCACCGCCCGCAAGCGCCAGGAGGCGATGGATGCAGGATGACTACCGCACCACCACCGACCAGCGCATTGAATACAATCTCGACAACCTTCTGCCGGGCCTGACGGTTGAGTGGGAAATCAACGACATCCTCAGCCTGAAAAGTATTACCGGCTACGGCGACCAGGAGAAATACGGCAACTTCGGCAACCCCGACAACGACGTGACCGAGCTGCCCTTCTCATCGCGCTATCGCCTCAATGGCAGCCCCAGCCAACCGCGACCACGTTTCGCAGGAACTGCAACTGGTCGGCAGCGCTTTTGACGACAGGCTGGATTACACCTTCGGCCTGTTCGCCATGAAGGAGAACATTGACGACGGTACCGATGACTCGGTGAGCTGGTCCACGGGCTCCCTGCTTTTTGCCCCCATCCCCATCATGCTGATCAACTCCCCCACCGCTGAACTGCAGACCTATGAACTGGAGAACACCACCTATGCGGCCTTCTTCCTTTCTGCGATCTGTGCTGGCGCCAAAGCCGGAAACCAGCACGGGAGAAAAACTCAATACCGGCTTGAGTGCTGTTGGATAAGTGTGAAACATCCCTCCCGAAACCTAGCCACTACCGGCAAAAACAGCATTTACTCGAAAATCGAAATTGGAGGGAGGCGTTACCGGCCAGCCGAGATTGGTAAGCCAGTTTTTAACGCCATTAACACCCATATAAATTTCCAGAAACGGGGTGTTTCCACATGCCGGATGATTGTTCAGGCAGCTACCTAATTCCAGGTATTTTTCATATTGCAGCACCCCGCCTATAGTGTCACTGCAGTTTTTATCTCTGGCAGGATTGGCCGTACCGGCTCGAATACATCGTGATTCGCTGATAAATGAATCAGTTAAAACGACTTTTTCGCCCGTTACAGCGTCAAGAACCACTGCGTAAGGGCCCGCTATTAAAGTATATACGGGCCTCAGAGATTGATGAAGCGGGCTGATTATTATACTGTAGTGAGATTCTGCCGATGAGTGAGGCTCATAGTTCTTTTCATTTCTAAGCAGGCCGGATGCGATTTTAAATAAATCTTCTTCGTTCATCCAGGAATGCTTGTCATAAATAATGCTGTTCGGGTTGACCACCTTTAGATCAAGTATCTTTACACTGCCATCACCATACATGATTATTTTTGATCTCGGCACGGCAAGTCCGTTAATATACTGCCGAAATTGTATGCTGTAATCATTATGCCCAGAAAAATTGGATAGATGAACCAGAATGACTTCAATTTCAATATCGTTAAAATAATCCGCACCGCCAAAAAGCACTCGATTCTCCATCAGCATCCTTTTTATTTCATTGGCGGCATCAACCGAGCCCTCTTTCATTTTGGCTTTATCCAGTACGGCAATTTTCTCTCCCTTGACGCCAAAGTTTACACCCTCACTGGTTGCACGGCCTCCTATTTCTCCTCCTCCGATCTGCTCCAATCGTTCTTCTACCGCACTTTTTTCCTTTGTATTGCGGTCTTCACTGACGATGAAGGTATTCTCCTTCTTCGAAGACCATGGCTCGGATTGCCTGGTTACACCACGATTTTGATCTAAAGGGCCGAATTGAGCCTGGGCAAGAACCGGCAGGCTTGCGAGCAGGAGCATCGCCAATGATATTGGCATGATAATGGCGTTCATAAAGACACCTCGACATAACAGTTTGCATGGATTTATTCGCCCATGCATTTATTTAGCAAAAAAAATGACAAGTAAACATGTTTTGGATTTTCAGGGGGAATCGCGATTCCGCTGGTGGTCAACGTGTGATCTTCGATACAAGCGATGACTCTGACAGATCCGCCGCAGCGGCTGCACACTTCGATGTCTATGTTGAATACTCGCTTGAGTCGTTGAGTCCAGGTCATGGCGGCGTGGCGCTCGGCGCCAGGACGCCGTGGTAACGGATGAGGTTGACGCGGGGTCTGGGTACCAGGGCAGCCAGACGGGCAATGAAATCCACTGGTTCGAAGGCCACCTGTGTCGTTCCATCCCTGCACGGTGTCTTCAGGGTGTAAACCACCTTGCCCGTGGAACTCAGTAAAAGTCGGGGAACTGCCCAGAATCTGTGCAGGACCCACCCCTCTGTATGGGTGTGGCATCGGTATCCTCGGCGGGATCGAGGTCCAGCCAGGCGCTCTCGACTCTGGCTCCTGCTTCGCCCTACCTCCTGCATCCATGCAGTCGTCGGTGTCCTGTTCCAGCAAGCCCTGGCGCTCAAGGCAGCGGCCTACGCGTAGGCTGATCAGTTGAACCAACGCCTCCAACTCGGCTTTGTCCGGTGC